>DCDI01000176.1 GCA_002316345.1 Phyllobacteriaceae bacterium UBA1059
TGCGGCGGGGCGTGGTGCGGGGCTTTTGCGGCGCGGCAGGCCGCACGATCTGCGCCGGTGCTTGCTGCATCGGCTGTTGCTGCTGCATGCGCTCGCGCTGATTGCGACGGTAAAGCTCGCGCACGGCCGCACCATCAAAGGCCTGCGCGCTTGCCCTTTGTGGCTCGAGCGGGGGCATGACCAACATGACGCCGGCTGCCAGAACGCCGAACAGGCAACGGAGACACTGCTTGATTGGACCCGCTGCCTGCACGTTCAGCCTCAACGACCCCGGAGTGTAGTCAGAACTTCCTTGCTGGGATGACCATCGGCTTCCAGGCCGCGACGCTCCTGGAAGGCGCGGATCGCGGCACGCGAGCTTTCGCCGATCTTGCCGTCGATCTTGCCGTCATAATAGCCGTTCATGGTCAGCCGCTTCTGCAATTCCTGCGTTTCCTCGAAGCTCAGCCGCGTGAAAGGCCGGTTCCAGTCCTTCACGGTAGGCCCGTAGCCAGCGATCTGGTCGGCAAGCAGGCCGACGGCCAGCGCATACTTATCAGCGTTGTTGTAGCGCTTGATGACGAAGAAGTTCTTGGTCATCAGGAAGGCCGGGCCGCCGCGACCGTCCGGCAGCTTCAGCTCGGCATTCTGGTTGCCGCGCGGAAAAGGCTTGCCGTTAGCGCGCGTGACGCCGAGCTCGTTCCACTTGCCAAGCGAGATGGAACCGCCGGGGAACTTGCGACCTTCCGGCAAAGTGACCTCGTAGCCCCAGGTCTGGCCGCTCTGCCAGCCATTCTTGCGCAAGAGGTTGGCAGCGGTTGCCAGCGCGTCTGGCACGGAGTTCCAGATGTCACGCTTGCCGTTGCCATCGGCATCCTGCGCATAAGCAAGGTAGCTCGAGGGAATGAACTGGGTGTGGCCCATCGCGCCGGCCCAGGAGCCGCTCAGATGGCTTTCGTCGATGTCGCCGCTTTCCAGGATCTTCAGCGCCGCAATCAGCTGGTCGCGGCCGAACTTGGCGCGGCGTTTGTCGGCATAAGCGAGGGTGGCGAGCGAGCGCACCACGTTGCGCATCACCTTGTCGTTCTTCAGGATCTCGCCGTAGTTCGATTCCATCGACCAGATCGCGAGCAGGATGTTGCGATCGACGCCATAGGCCTTTTCGATGCGGTCGAGCCATGGCTTCCACTGCCGCGCCATCTGGCGGCCGACGCCCACCGAATGCTCATTGATGCGGTTGTCGAAATAGTCCCAGACGGGTGCTGTAAATTCCGGCTGATAGGTCGCCTTTTCCAGCACTTCCGGATCGATGTCGCGGACATTGCGGAAGGCGCGATCGAAGGTGCGGCCCGAAATGCCGTTCTTGGCGGCCGTTGCCTTGAAGCTCTGCACCCAGCGCTGGAAGCCAGCATCGGCATGCGCAGGCTGTTGCGCGGCCAGCGTCATCGGCATGGCCAGGCTGGCGGCCAAAGCGAGGCTCAGGAAGCGTGTGGCGGTGCGGCGAATGGCAGGCATCGGCATATCCTTCAATCAGGGCGTGGGATCACCTTGGCTGATGGGAGTTATCAGAGGGTTTACCATGAATGGGTTTGGGATGGGATAGCGGCAAATTTTCGGTTTGCTCGCAGCAACGTGATCAGCGTTGAAGCTTGATCCCAACGAACAGGCTGGCCGCATCCATGTCACGGGACTGCAGGTCGCTGCTGATCTGCTCGTAACGCGCACGGCCGGTGAGGCCGGCGTAGCGGTTGAACCAGTAGGTCAGGCTGGCTTCCGTGTTCCAGATGATCTCACGGCTATCAAGATCCTTGAAGTCGCGCATGCCCAAGCCGACCGACGCATTGCCGGTGAGATTGGCGCGAAGTTCGCGCGTGGCCGACAAGGCTGCGGAATAAAGCACCGAGCCCGACTCGCCGGCTGAGGTCGTGCCTTCCACGGTCGTGTTGCCGTTCAGAGCCACGGTGGTGCCCCGCATCGGTGACCAGACTAGATCGGCATCGAAGCTCGCGCCGGACAGGGTTCGCAGCCGGTCATCGTCGAAATTCTCGGCGATCCAGCCGGCCGAGATTTCGCCGGTCCATTTTTCCGCAATGTCGATTTCGAGGCCGCCGCGAATGCCGCTGCGGATGCCAGAGCGGCGGTAGCCTGCAGAATCGACCTTGTTGTCATAGAAGCGCTTGCCGATTTCGGCTTCAACGAAGGGCGTCAGAGCAGGTGACAGTTCCCAGCCGGTGCGCAGCACGAAGGCGGCCAGCGTGGAGTTGCGGTCCTTCTGCGAGATCGTCCCGCCGGTGGAAAGATCCGCATCGCCGTAAATATCGCGCTCGATGCGGCCGGTGCCGGTGAGTTGCAGCGGACCGAAGTTCTTGCTCAGGCCAAGGCTTCCATCGATGGTCTGGCGGATCGGTTCATCCAGCGTGCCCTCGATCTGCACCGGCGAGGTCGCGGATTCCGGCGTGACCAGGTAGTTGGCGGTGGCGTTCAGCGTGTAGGCATTGGCGAGATCGAGCTGAAGCCCGGAGTTCAAGCCGCCATAAAGGGTCTCAACCTCGTCGCCGCTGATCGTCTTGCGGTAGGTGCCGAAGCCGCTGAGATTGGCAGAATGGCGGGACCAATCCGACGTGGCGCTCACGCGAAGCGTGGTTTCGGACAGAACAGCGGATTTGCCGTCCGAACTGGAATCCGCATTGTTGGTGGCGGTGATGCCCTGTTCCAAGGTCGGAAACAGCAGGAACTTGCCCGCGCGCAAGCCGACGGGCGCATAGGGCGTTTNNTGAGCTGACGTTCGGCCGGCAGCGCCGTGATCGCTTCGCCACTGGTGCCTTCCTGGCCTTCCGCCGTTGCCGCAGTGGCAGCGCGGCCTACCTGGCTGCCGTTTGGCTGAGCGGGGTCGGCAGGAGTTGCCGGTGTGGCCGGCGTGGTGCGCAGGTCAGGCGTGGTGTTGGCGAAGGGATCATTCGTGCTGGTGTCGTCGAAGATGGACGTGGAGTTAGCGCCAGCGTCCGAGGACGACTGCGAATCATCCGGCAGGGCACCTTCGCTCGTCGGCTGGTAAACAGGCGTTTCCGCGATCTGCTCGAGCGCGGTCCGGGTTGAGCCGAACGGCCGATCAGCATTCGTGTTGGTGCTGGTGCGCAAGCCCGTGCTTTGCGCAAACAAGGGCGCGGCAAGGCTCATCGCGCCGAGCGCGGTAGCCGATGCCAGCACAAGCGCGAATGAACGCCTTGCCTTGCCTTGCGGATGACTTCTTGCCTGCGACATTCTCGGATCTGCCCCATCCGCGCGCATCGCGAGGATTACAGAACCGTAAACAGGCTTGGTTAAACAATCCTTTCGGCGAGCCACTTTGCTTTATTGGACAGCGTTTGGCGAAAGCGCTAAGCCGCGCGCATGAACGATATGAGCTCCAGAACGAACACGCACGGCGATGGCCTTCAGTCCGCGCTGCGTACGGTAACAACCGAAATGGCGGGCGTCGCGGCCTTGAAAGCCGCGCTCAAAAATGACCTGGCCGAACCATTCGAGAAAGCGCTGACGCTGATCCGCGGCATTACCGGGCGCCTGATCGTCACCGGCATCGGCAAAAGCGGCCATATCGGCACCAAGCTTGCAGCGACCTTCGCATCGACCGGGACGCCTGCCTTTTTCGTGCATCCCGTGGAAGCCAACCATGGCGATCTCGGCATGATCGGGCCGAACGACATCATCCTTGCCATGTCCTGGTCGGGCGAAAGCGCGGAGCTGAAGGGCATCGTGAACTATGCCCGCCGCTTCGACATTCCGCTGATCGCCATGACGGCCGGCACCGGGTCTGCCTTGGCACGGGAAGCAACGGTGGTTCTTGCTTTGCCGAAGGTCGCCGAAGCCTGTCCGCATGGTCTGGCGCCAACCACCTCGACCTTGATGCAGCTGGTGATCGGCGACGCGCTGGCGATTGCGCTTCTGGAAGCGCGGGGGTTTACTGCCGATCACTTCCGCACCTTCCATCCCGGCGGCAAGCTCGGCGCGAATCTTACCCAGGTGCGCGATCTCATGCATCGCGGCGATGCGATCCCGGTTGCCAAGCTCGGCACGCCGCTGCGCGAAGCGGTGATGACCTTGTCACAGCACCGTTTCGGATGCGTTTGCGTGCTGGAAGAGGACGGCCGCCTGGCGGGCATCGTCACAGACGGCGATATTGCGCGTCATATCGATCGCGACATGTCGGCGCTGACCGTGGACGACATCATGACGCGCGAGCCGAAGAGCGTTCGCCCCGACACGCTGGCGGGGGCTGCCATCGGTCTTCTGGAAGACCTCAAGATCAGCGCGCTTGTGGTGGTGGAAGACGAGCGGCCGGTCGGCATCGTCCATTTCCACGATTTGCTGCGCGTTGGAGTGGCTTAAGCGGCTTCCACGATCAGCTCGGACCCGCGCACGCCGGTGACCTTGACCCGGTTGCCGGCTGCGAGATCCGGACCCTGAACCAGCCACATCGTGTCGCCAAGCTGGATGCGGCCGCGTCCCTCGGCGATCGGCTCGCGCAGCACGGCGGTGCGGCCGATCAGCTGGTTGCCAGGCTGATTGAGGAGGGGTTCGTCGCTGTTTGTGCCGTGGATGCGCACAAAGCGGCTGCCGACAAAGGCTGCAAGCAAGGACAAAGCCAAGAACAACACGACCTGCACGTGCCAAGTCCAAAGGCCTGTGTCCCACAACAAGAAAGACAGCGCGCCGATGATGATGGCGGCAATGCCGCTCCACAGCAGGTAAACGCCGGGCAGGGCGATCTCCAGCCCGAGCAGGACCATGCCCAACAGGATCCAGCTCCAGGGGCCGAGTTCGGCTATCGCGCGCGCGATCATGCCAGGTCCTCAGTCCTGCTGTGGCGGAATGACGACACGCGGCGGGCGCGAAGTATTGCCCCGGCGGGGTGTTGGTCCTTCGGGTGTGTTATCCCCAAACACTTCCTTGGCGATCGATCCGATGCCGCCAAGTGAGCCGATCAGCGACGACGCCTCGAACGGCATCAGTACGATCTTGGAATTGGGCGAGGTGCCGATCTTTGCCATGGCCTCGGTGTAACGCTGGGCGACGAAGTAGTTGATGGCCTGCACGTCGCCCTGCGCGATGGCTTCCGACACGACCTGCGTGGCGCGCGCTTCCGCCTCGGCGGAGCTCTCACGGGCTTCGGCATCGCGGAAGGCAGCTTCCTTGCGGCCTTCGGCTTCCAGAACCTGGGCCTGCTTCAAGCCCTCGGCCTCAAGGATTTGCGCGCGCTTGTTACGCTCGGCCATCATCTGACGCGCCATGGAATCCACGAGGTTTGCGGGCGGGTTGATGTCCTTGATCTCGACGCGCGTGACCTTGATGCCCCAAGGGTGTGCGGCCTGATCCACCACGCGCAGGAGGCGCTCGTTGATGGCATCGCGGTTGGACAGAAGCTCGTCCAGATCCATCGAGCCCATCACGGTGCGGATGTTGGTCATGGTCAGGTTGAGAATGGCGTTCTGCAGACCGGCCACCTGATAAGCGGCCTGGGCGGCGTTCAGCACCTGATAGAAGGCGACGCCGTCCACGGCGACGATGGCGTTATCGCGGGTGATAACTTCCTGGGTGGGAACATCCAGGACCTGTTCCATCATGTTCAACCGCGCGCCGATGCGGTCAACGAAGGGAACGATGAGGTTGAGGCCCGGCGTCAAAGTGCGGGTATAACGGCCGAAGCGCTCGACAGTGTAGTTGTTGCCCTGCGGAACCGTCTTGATGCCCGCGAAGATCAGCAGGAGCACCAGGATCGCAAGCACGATGATGACGATGTCAAATCCGCCGAACATTCAGACCTCCAACCAAGAATGCAGGAGGTCTAATCTAAACGGGGGCTTACGCCAAGGCAGTTGGTATCAGACGGCGGATCAAGCTGACTCCGGAGGTGAAGGCAAACAGATCGGCATCGCTGTCGGGGTTGCCGGTTAGCGCACCGGTCACCAGTTCTGCACCGATGCGAGAGTAAGTGATGCCGTTGCCACCATAGCCCATCATGGAAAAGATGCGGGGATGGCTAGGGAGGGCGCCGATCCAGGGCAGGCCGGTTTCGGTGACGCCGAAGGAGCCTGACCAGCGGAAAGCGGGCTTTGTATCGAGGTTCGGCATCAGGGCCTTCATTTTGGCGGAGATGCGGTTCGTCTTTTCCTGCAGCATGCCGTCGCGCTTGTCTTCGTCGGTGAAATCCTCGTCCTCACCGCCGCAGATGACGCGACCGTCCGGCAGCGTGCGCAGGTAGAGATAGGGGTCGGACGCTTCCCAGATGAAGGTCTCCTTCGGCCACAGGTTCTCCGGTTGCGGTTCGGTGGCGATTGCCCAAGTCGAGATGATCTTGTGGCCGGATTGCGGAGCGGGATCGAGCAGTTCGTAGCCGGTCGCGAGCACGAGATGATCAGCGGAGATCGTGTGGCCCGAGTCGGTCTTCACCTCGACGCCGTCGCGGCTGTCTGTCACCTCCACAGCTTCAACCGGCGCGTAATAGCTGGCGCCGCGTTCGATCGCTTTCAGATGGAGGTGGGCCGTCAGTTTCCGCGGGTTGATGGCAAGATTGTCGAACGACAGGATCGCACCTTCGCGGTTCAAGCCGAACTCTTGTCTCAACTCCGAAGCATTCAGGAAGCGCGAATAGATGCCGGCGACGCGGCGTATGTCTGCCTCCGCCTTCAACGCATCTGAGTCCATGACGTCGCCGGCGATGAAGAGCGAGTTGCGCGGTTCATGATCGCAGGGGATGCCGAGATCTTCGATACGCGCCTGCAGGTTTGCCACTGCATTGCGCGATCGCCGCCAGGCCTGTTCGGCTTTCGTCTCCCCGAGCTTCTTCGACAAGGTGGATAGCGGCTGGTCGATTTCAAACTGCACCAGTGCCGTAGTGGCCGGCGTGGAGCCGAGCATGGCACCATCGCGCCGGTCGATCACGATTACAGAGAAGCCTGCGTCGGTCAGGCTTTCCGCCATCATGGCGCCGGAGATGCCCATGCCGACGATCAGAACATCGCATTTGGCATCGCGCGTAAGCTTATGAACCGGCACCTCGGGCGCTTTGTAAGTCACCCATACGGGTTTGCCGCCGCGCAGATCCAGATGCCGTGTCATGAAGGTCGTCTCCGAAGGTCGGCTTAAACCTATGTTGCTCGGAGACGTTCCCGAAAGTCCTGACAGTTTCCAGCCAAACCTAAGAAAGGCCTTACAACCAGCCTTCCAACTCGCGCCGCACGATCTGCTCCACGACGCGCATTCCGTCGGCGGAATCGTTCAGGCAGGGGATGTGCGAGAAGTTCTTTCCGCCGGCATGCTCGAACTCCTCGCGCACTTCGCGGCCGATTTCATCCAGCGTTTCGATGCAATCCACCGAGAAGCCGGGATTGAGGATGGCGATGGACTTCACGCCTTCCTTGGCCAGGCGCTCGACGGTCTTGTCGGTGTAGGGCTGCAGCCATTCCTGCGCGCCGAAGCGGGACTGGAAGGTTGTCATCAGCTTCTTCTCGTCCCAGCCGAGACGTTCACGCAGCAGGCGCGAGGTCTTTTGGCAGTGGCAATGATAGGGGTCACCCTTCTCGAAATAGGCTTTTGGAATGCCATGATAGGAGGCGATCACGACTTCCGGCTCGAAAGACAGGGTTGCCAGATGCGTCTCGATCGAACGCGCCAAAGCGTCGATGTAGACGGGCTCGTCATGGTAGGGCGGCAGGGTGCGGATCGCCGGCATGTCGCGCAAGTCCGCTAAAGCACGGAACAATTGGTCGCTGGCGGTTGCGGTGGTGGTGGCGGAGTATTGCGGATAGAGCGCTGCCATCATGATGCGCTTGCAGCCGGCGGCGCGCAGGCGCTCGACGGCTGAGGCGATGGAAGGGGTGCCGTAGCGCATGCCGTATTCGACCACGACCGGCTCGCCCTTGAAGCTTTCCGCCAGCTTTTCGGCCTGGGAACGCGTGAAGGTGCGCAGGGGCGATTCGTTCTTCTCGCGGTTCCAGATGCGGGCATAGTTCTCGCCGGACTTCTTGGGTCGCGTGGTGAGAACTGCGCCGTAAAGTATTGGATACCATACAGCTTTGTTCAGCTCGATGACGCGCGGATCGGACAGGAACTCGCGGAGATAGCGCCGCAGCGACTTCTGGTCGGTGCCGTCTGGCGTGCCGAGATTGACCAAGAGAACGCCGACGCGATCCGGCGCGAGGGCGGGATGGTTGGCGGGCAGGGGGCCGGTTGCCTTGGAAGCCGGACGATCCAGGCCCGTCGCAGTTGATACCACCGCTTGATGCTCCTTCGAAGATTCTGGAGCAGACATACGGTTTCACCGCCGCCAATCAATGCTGCAAATGGAAGCGGGGACGGAAAAAGCCGGAAAAAGCAGGGTGTCAGCGCCGCTTTTTACCGACTTGGCGGCCATTTTTCCGCAAACGCGTCAATTTCTTCCGGGAATCTGCAGCTCCGTGCCGACAAACAGGCGTTGAACCCGCAAGCCGGGATTGGCGCGCTGGATTCGGCGCCATTGGGTGCCGTCGCCATAAGCGGCTTCGGCAATGTCCCACAGCGTGTCGCCCTGAACGATCGTGTGGGTGCCACCAGCGGTGATGGAAGGCGACGCCGGTTCGGTCGTTGCACTGCTTTGCGAGGGCTGAGTTGGCTCAACCGTCGTTTGAACAGGTGGGGGTGTTGCGGACGGTTCTGCCGACGGTGGGGTCAGGTCGGCGGGCGGGGTGGTGGGCGCTGGGGTTGTTGGCTCGGGGACCGTTGTTTCCGCCGGAGCAGCGGTCTCGGCTGCTGGAGGCTGGGCCGGAGCAGGCGTTGCGGCCGGTTCGCTAGCGGGCGCTTGGGTCGTGCCGGCTTGCGCCAGGGTGATGCGGCCGTCGAGGGCGGGGGTGTAGGGGGTGTGGGCGGTGATGTAGTCGGCCAGGACCTGTTCGAGGCTCGGGCCGTAATCGTAGGCGTTTTGGGCTTTGTCGGCGAAGAGCTTGTAGCCGTCGCCACCGGTTCGGACGAAATTGTTGGTGGCGACCGTGTAGGTTTTTGCGGGATCGAGCGCGGTCCAACCGGTGCCATCCTTGACCTCGATGGACTTCAGGCGGCCTCCGTTCGGGGCAACGGATTTGTCGAATGTATATTTGATCCCGGCCACTTGCGGGAACTTGCCCTTGCCTTCCTCGATCTCGGACAGTCCGGCTTCCAGCGAGTCTTTGAGGTCTTTGCCGGACAGCTGGAAGGTTGCGATCGTGTTCTGGAAGGGCAGGACGGTCAGCACTTCGCCCATGGTGACCGGACCATTGTCGATGGAAGCGCGAATGCCGCCGCCGTTCTGGATGGCGATGGTAACGCCTTGATCTTTCGTACGATCCAGGATCGCGTCGGCGATCAGGTTGCCCATGGCGCATTCCTGAGCGCGGCAGGTTTCGCGGCTTCCATCGACGGCTGCGGTGAACTCGCCGACCTGCTTGTTTTTCAGCTCCTCGATCGGACCGCCGAGTTCGGCGACGCGTTTCAGCACGGCTTCGTCTTCGGGGATGGATTTATCCAGGTAGATGGGGTCGCCATTTGCCTGTTTTGGAACGCCATTATCGTCAAACACCACGGTCAATTTACCGAGATATTTGGAATAGGAGGCAGCCGTGACGAGCGGCACATTATGACCGTCGGCACCATCGACCATGGTGGGGTAAGGACCTTCGGCCTTGTCATCCGTGTTCGACAGGAAGGTGTGCGAGTGGCCGCCGACCACCACGTCGACGCCGGGAATCTTGGCGATCGTGTCGCGGTCACGGACATAGCCGACATGAGTGAGCGCCACGATCTTGTTGACGCCCTGATCGGTCAGCGCCTTGACCTCACGCTTCACGGCTTCGACATCATCCTCGAAAGCGAGGTTGGGGCCGGGCGTCGCGACATCCGGTGTGTCGGTGGTGACGATGCCGATGATGCCGATCTTCTGGCCGCCGATCTCGACGACCGTGCTGGGCTTCAACTTGTCGCCGACCTTGGACTGTGCGTTCGGCTTGACGTTGGCGCCGAGTACGGGGCATTGCGCCTTGTCGAGGAGGCGCATGAGGCCGTCTTCGCCGTCATCGAATTCGTGGTTGCCGACGGTCATGGCGTCGAACTTGATGAGGTTCGAGAACTCGGTTTCGACATCGCCGTGATAGGTCTGGAAGAACAGCGAGCCCTGGTAGTTGTCGCCGGCATCCAGCACGAGGACGTTCTGCCCACTGAGGGCTTCGCGCTGCTGGCGAATTGCGGTGACGAGGCGAGCGGCGCCGCCGATGCACTCGCCCTTGTCCTTTTCTTCCTGCGAGCAGGTGGACTCGTATTTGTTGTTGCCTTCGATCCGGCTGTGCCAGTCGTTGATATGCAGGATGTTCAGCGTGTAATCGGCCCAAGATGCGCCGGCCGATAGGCCAAGGATCGAGGTCGAAAGAGCGGCAAGAAGTGTGAGTTTCTTCATCGGCGTGTCTCCGCTGGGTCCCTGGTTGTAGCCGGTCTTTTTGTCGATCGTGCTACAGCGTCCGCGAAGGGCCATGTTTCCATCGGGCTAGATGACTGGCAAGCCCTAACGCAGAAAAGCCGGCCCAAAGATGAGCCGGCTTTCAAAACCCTTCGGAAACTGGGCCGATCAGGTGCGGCGGGTCAGGACGAAGCGGTTGCCCTCGGCGCTGGTGCAGTTCAGCTGATTGCTGGATGCGATGTTGCAGTTGAAGGCAATCGGCTGCTGGCGGATCAGCGAGGTGCCGGTGATTGCCACCACGCTGGCGCCATTGTAGCGGTAGCTGCCTTCCGACAGGCGGCTGCCATTGTCGGCTGCGGTGGTCGAGAAGGCGCCGTTGGAGAAGGTGGAAACGCCAACGCCGCTTTCATCGACCCAAGAGCCGTCGACGCTGACCTGCTTGAGCATGGGGCCTGAACCCATGCGACCGCCCGAGCCGCCGTCACCGCCGCCAACGCAGCCCGCAACAGCGGCAGCCAAAGTGAGTGCGGACAACAGGCGGAGCGAAGGTGCGAGGCGCATCAGTTCATCCTCTGAATAAGAGACGATCGGGGTTGACGCCCCTGTCGCATGATTCGGATGGCCGCGCGACTCCGCGCGGCCTCCGCGATGAATGATTAGCGAACCAGAATGTTCCGGAACTGCCAGGTATCCTTGGTGTCTAGATCTTCCGGGAACAGGCCGGGACGACCATCAAGCGGGGTCCAGTCGGTGTAGTGACCTTCCACGGGGCCGAGATAAGGCTTCTGAACCTCAAGGCAGCGCTTGAAGTCCATTTCGTCCGTATCGACGATGCCGGCTTCCGGATTTTCCAGCGCCCAGACCATGCCGGCCAGAACGGCCGAACTCACCTGAAGGCCGGTCGCATTCTGGTAAGGCGCGAGCTTGCGCGCTTCTTCCAGCGACAGGCGCGAGCCGTACCAGTAGGCGTTCTTGTCGTGGCCATAGAGCAAAACGCCCAACTCGTCGACGCCATCCACCAGCTCGCTTTCATCTAAGACGTGGAACTCGCCTTGCGCCTTGCCGGCAGCGCCGAACATCTCGTGCAGCGACAGAACCGCGTCGTTGCAGGGATGGTAGGCGTAGTGACAGGTCGGACGATAGGTGATCTCGCCCTTCTTGTTCGTGGATGTGAAGAAATCGGCGATCGAAATCGCTTCATTATGGGTAACGAGGAAGCCGTATTGCGGGCCGGGCGTCGGGCACCAGGTGCGCACGCGCGTGTTGGCGCCGGGCTGGTCGAGATAGATACCGAGCGGCTGGTCCTTGTCACCAAGGATGCCGGCGTTCTTCGGCATCCACTTTTCATGCGTGCCCCAGCCGAGTTCGGCCGGCTGCAACCCTTCGGCCACGAAGCCTTCCACCGACCACGTGTTCCAGAACACGTTAAAGGGCTTGGGATCTTTCGCGCGCTGCGTGTCGCGTTCGGCGATATGAATGCCCTGCACGCCAGCCTTTTTCATGAGCTTGGCCCAGCCGGCGCGGTCGTCGGCTGAAGGAACAGCGAAATCCATGCCGAGATCGGTCGCCAGATTGACCAGCGCCTGCTTGACGTACCAGGAGACCATGCCGGGATTGGCGCCGCAGCAGGATACGGCCGTCGTGCCGCCAGGATGGGCAGCCTGCTCGGACTTCATCGTTTCGCGCAGCGCATAGTTGGTGCGCTCTTCATTGCCGACCGTGTCATCGAAATAGAAGCCGAGCCAGGGCTCGACCACCGTGTCGATGTAAAGCGCGCCGAGCTTGCGGCAGAGGCGCATCAGATCGACCGAACCGGTATCAACCGAAAGGTTGACGCAGAAGCCCTGGCCGCCGCCTTCGGTGAGGAGCGGCTTCAGGAGCTTCTTGTAGTTCTTGGCGGTGACGGAGTCCTGGATGTAGCGGATGCCGCGCTCGTCCAGCAAAGCGCGATCCGTGTCCTTCGGATCGATCACGACCAAGCGGGACTTGTCGTATTTGAAGTGTCGCTCAATGAGCGGAAGCGTGCCTCTCCCGATGGATCCGAAGCCGATCATCACGATCGGGCCAGTGATTTCGCCGTGGATGGGCCAATTCGCTTCTGCCATTTTGTGCACACTCCTGTGTCTGTTGAGGAAGACCCCACCCTACACCATAGAAGTCAGTCACAATAAACCCCGGACAGCCAAAAGGGTCTTTTGGTTAAGGCCCCTCAACTTAGCAAACGTGCTGCGATGAGGCCGCGCAGGGAGTTGCCGACATAGATCTGGCCTCCTTGCAGATCTGCGGGGAAAAGCACCTGTTCTACGGCGCGGCCACTTTCAAGCAGTTCGCCGCGCAGCACGCCGGGCAGCAGGCCCGACGTCAAAGGCGGCGTCGCGAGGATGCCATCGCCGCGATCCACAAAGAGGTTGGTGATCGTGCCTTCGCATAGTTCGCCGAGTTCGTTGCTGAGCAGGACTTCCTGCGCTTCATGCTGAGCGAACTCCGCGCGTGCGGTCTCGTAAAGGGCGCGGCGGGTGGTTTTGTGAGCGAGCAAGGGATCGTGGCTCGGCAGCTTCGTTGCGGCCAGACGCAGGGTCAANNGATCGTGTCCTTTGCCAGGGGTATGAAAGCTTGCGTGGTGGCTTCCGGGTTGCCGGCGCTGTCGAGCGTCAGGCGCACACGAAGCGCGTCTCGATCGCGCAGAAGCTCGGACAGAACGAGGTTCACCGCCGTATGATCAAAGCGAAAGCCGAGCATGGCGGCCGAGCGTTCGAGACGGTCGAGGTGGCGATCAAGGCGCAGGAAGCCGTGATCGGGTTCGTAACGGAAGGTTTCGATCAGGCAGTCCGTGGGATCGAGCCGGTGGCGAAGCGCGCCTTCAACAGACATTCTTCATACTCCGCTTGGGCGCCGGAATCGAACACGACCCCGCCGCCGACATTGTAAACGGCCTCGCCGGATGGATGCAGAGTGACCGTACGTNNTACGGATCGCGACGTTGAAACGCATCGTGCGGTCGGGCGCCATCCAGCCGATCGCGCCGCAATAGGCATCGCGCGGTTCAGCTTCCAGCGAGCGGATGACCTCCATGGCACGGATTTTGGGCGCTCCTGTGATCGATCCGCAGGGAAAAAGCGCGGTGAAGATGTCGCGCACCGTACGGTCACCAAGCAGTTTGGCACGCACGCGGCTGACCATCGTATGGAGGGTGGGGTAGGTCTCGACCTTGAAGAGGTCGGGCACATCGAGCGTGCCGACTTCGCTGATCAACGAGATGTCGTTGCGCAGGAGATCGACGATCATGCGGTTTTCGGAGCTGTTCTTCGGATCCTGGGCGAGGAATTGTCGCTGTTTTTCGTCTTCATCGCGCGACTTACCGCGTGGGACCGTGCCCTTCATCGGCCGCGTTTCGATCCAGCCGTCGCGGTCGATCTCGAAGAAGAGTTCAGGCGAGCGCGACAGGATGACCGGGCCGCCGAGATCGATCAGGGCACCGTATTTCACGGGCTGGCGCGCGATCAGGGCTGCGAAGGCAGAGACCGGATCGCCGGACCAGTGGGCGTGGATGGGGAAGGTGAGGTTGACCTGGTAGCAGTCGCCTTCGCGTAAGTGCTGGTGCACGCGCTCGAAGCGCTTGCGGTAGTCTTTGGCGCTCCATGCGGCGCGCGCGTCGAAGATCGGGCCGTTGGTGGGCTGGGCCTCTTCCAGAGCGAGATCGCGCTCTGCCGGGTGATCGAACACGCCAAAAAGACAGAGCGGAACGCGTCGCCGCTCGGGAAGGAGCGGGCGCAGCTTGGGTTCGAGGAGGTAGCCNNCGCCCAGCCATTTGCGTTGCTGGCGGGCTTCCTGAAGCTGGTCCAGGGCGCGCTCGAACGCGTCGGGCGTGTCCGCGCGGATGATCGCGCGCGGTTGTTCGAACAGAACCGAGCGGCCGGCGCGATCGTCGCGGAAGAAGGCGAATGGCTGCACGGTGAGGCCCGGTTGATGAACGCGCTTATTCCATCGCTTCCAACTCGTCGATCAACCCTTCTATCACCGACAGACCCTTGTTCCAGAACGCCGGATCGGAGGCATCGAGGCCGAACGGGGCTAGCAATTCCGAATGATGCTTGGTGCCGCCGGCGCGCAGCATGTCGAAATACTTGGCCTGGAAGCCGCTCTCGGCATTCTGGTAGACCGCATAAAGCGAGTTCACCAGGCAGTCGCCGAAGGCATAGGCATAGACATAGAAGGGCGAGTGGATGAAGTGCGGGACATAGGCCCAGAAGGTCTCGTAGCCCTCGCGTAAACGGATCGCCGGTCCAAGGCTTTCGGCCTGCACTTCCAGCCAGAACTGACCGATCTGGTCGGCGGTGAGTTCGCCGTTCTTGCGCTCGGTATGGACCTTGCGCTCGAAGGAATAGAAGGCGATCTGGCGCACAACCGTGTTGATCATGTCCTCGACCTTCTGCGCCAGCATGGCCTTTCGCTCGCGCCTGTCGGTGGTTTGATCGAGCAGGGAGCGGAAGGTCAGCATTTCGCCGAACACGGAGGCGGTTTCGGCGAGCGTCAGCGGGGTCGAGGCCATCAGCGCGCCCTGACCGCCGGCCAGAACCTGATGCACGCCGTGGCCGAGTTCATGCGCCAGCGTCATCACATCGCGCGGCTTGCCCTGGTAGTTCAGGAGCACATAGGGATGCGCGGACGGCACGGTCGGATGCGCAAAGGCGCCCGGGGCCTTTCCTGGACGCACGGCGGCGTCGATCCACCGCTTGTCGAAGAAGTCGCGCGCGATATCCGCCATCTTAGGGTCGAAGCGGTTATAAGCCGACAGCACGGTCTGCTTGGCGTCTTCCCAGCCAATGGTTGCGGTGGGGGCTTCGGGCAGGGGCGCGTTGCGGTCCCAGTTGTTCATCTGCTCCATGCCGAGCCACTTGGCCTTCAGGGCATAATAGCGGTGCGACAGGCGCGGATAGGCGGCCTGCACGGCTTGCGCGAGTGCGTCCACCACAGGCCGCTCGACGCGGTTGGCGAGATGGCGGGCGTCCGCGATGTCCTCGAAACCGCGCCAACGGTCGGAGATTTCTCGATCCTTGGACAGCGTGTTGGTGATCAGGCTGAAGGTGCGCAGATTGGCCTTGAAGGTCTCGGCCAGGGCTTCCGACGCCTTCTGGCGCAGAGCCGGGTCGGGATCCTGCAGGAGGTTGAGGGTGGGCTCCAGCGTGAGCTCGGCGCCATCCACGGTGAAGCGCAGCGCGGTCATGGTCTCGTCGAACAGCCGGTTCCAGGCGCCACGGCCTGTCACGGACTTCTCGTGGAACAGCTGCTCGACGCGGTCTTCGAGCTGGAAGGGCTTGTCCTTCCTAAGGTCGATGACCCAGGGGCGGTAATGGCCGAAAGCGGGATCAGCGTCGAGCGCATCGGCGATGGCCTGATCATCGACCTGGTTCAGCTCCAGCGTGAAGAAAAGAAGATGCGAGGAGGCATCCGTCATCTTTTCCTGGATGTCGCCGTAAAGCTTGGCGCGCTTGGGATCGGACGTGTCGCCGGCATAGATCAGGCCGGCATAGGACACGATGCGGCCGATCAGCTCTTCCAGGGCCTCGTAGTCCTTCATCGCGCGGCCGAGCCCGCCGCCGGTCTTGTCGGCGGCTTCGCTCGCGAGCTTGCCTTTCCAGGCCGCCTCGAAGCTCTTGGCGTCGTCTGCGGCGCGCTTGAGGTCGGTCTGGAGGTCCGGGGCGTCCATGGATGCGTAGAGGTCGCTCAGGTCCCATTCCGGCAGGTCGCTGAGATAGGGCATTGCCGACAAGGCCGCCGAGCTGGATGGCGAAGCTGCCTGCAAAGGTTCCAGGATGGAGTGGGAAAGGGGCTTGGCCATCTGACGTCTCATCATGCAGCCTGATCCACGGATGCGGATAAGGCTTTGTTCACCGGATTTCTTGAGCCGCTATTTAGGGTGCAATGGCACTATGATCCATAAGCCAATCTCAGCTGGCAGAATTCGAAAGGTGACGGCGCTTCTCCATGGCAGGTCCGGTCCTCATCATTGACGACGATCCGGTTCAACGCCGTTTGGTGGATGCCGCGCTAACGAAGTTCGGCTTCAGCACGCTTGTGGCCGATGGCGGCGCGGCGGCGCTGAGCATTTTGGACGGGCCGCAGGGCCGCGACGTCGCAATCATCGTGCTGGACATGGTGATGCCAGGAATGGACGGGCTGGCCGTGCTCGGCGAACTGTCCGCGCGCGGCGTGGAAGCGCCGGTGATCGTGCAAACGGCGCAGGGCGGGGTCGACAATGTCGTTGCCGCCATGCGCGCCGGCGCGTTCGATTTCGTGGTGAAGCCCGCGTCGCCGGAGCGACTGCACA
>DCDI01000051.1:0-17740 GCA_002316345.1 Phyllobacteriaceae bacterium UBA1059
GCTCGGCGCGATCGGACGCGGCGGCGCCATCGGTGCGCGCGCCACTTCCTGGGCCCGCGTCAGGCCCTGCTGCACGGCCTTGAGCAGCTTTTGCAGGGCAATCGGTTTTTCAAGGAAATTCAATGCGCCGATGCGCGTGGCCTCGACCGCCGTGTCGATGGTGGCGTGGCCCGACATCATGATCACCGGCATGGTCAGCAAGCCGTCGCGCTGCCACTCCTTGAGCAGGGTGACGCCGTCGGTGTCCGGCATCCAGATATCCAGCAGCACCAGGTCGGGTGCGCCGGCCGCGCGCGCCTCGCGCGCCTGCTGCGCGTTCTCGGCCAGGGTGATGGCATGTCCTTCGTCGCCCAGGATCTCGGAAAGAAGTTCCCGGATGCCCATTTCATCGTCAACTACGAGTATGTTCGCCATCTCTCTGCCTTCCTGATCTTCTACCCGTCATGGTGTGTATTTTATAAGTCTTTCACACTTCGGCCAAGTTCGCCTCTGGCGCTAACTTTAACAGCAAAATCGATACCGCCGCGCCACTTCCATCCGTGCGGTTGCCGACGTCGATCCGGCCGCCGTGTTCGTCCACGATCTTTTTCACCATCGGCAGGCCGAGGCCGGTGCCGCGCGCCTTCGAGGTGACGTAGGGCTCGAACGCGCGCGCCAGGATCTTGGGCGCGAAGCCGGGGCCGTTGTCCATGATCGCCAGGCGCACCGCGACGCCCTGCATGCCGTCGGCGCCGGTGTAATGGATCGCTTCGGTGGTGACGTCGACCAGCGGCGCCGGCGCGTCCGGAGCGCGCTCGATCAGGGCGTCCTGCGCATTCTGCAGCAGATTGTGGATCACCTGGCGCAGCTGGGTCGGGTCGCCCATCACGCGCGGCAGGCCCGGCGCCAGGCGCGCATGGATGATGTCGCTGGCATCCTCGGCCAGGTACAGGCTCAGGATCTCGCCGATCAGGCCGTTCAGGTCGAGCGGCTCGAGCACCGCCGGCGGCGTGCGCGCGTAGTCGCGGAAGTCGTAGACCATGCGCTTCATGGCGTCGACCTGGTTCACGATGGTGGAGGTGGCGCGCGCCAGCAGGGCGGCATCGCCGGCTTCCAGCCGCGCCCGGAACAGGTCGAGCAAGGCACGCGCGATGGAAGGCGATCGGTTGAGAACGCCTGCGATGAAGTCCTGGCTTTGCGGAATGCCGGCCTGTTGCAGGTAATGGCCGTATGCGCGCAGAACCACGATGTCGCGTGCGGAAAGATCTGCCGTCAGCGCCAGACCATTATAGCCGTCATTGTCGGCCTGGCCGTTCCAGACCGCCAAGAACACGCTTTCAAACAGGAGGCCTGCATCGGCCAAATCGAGCGCGCGCCCGTCCGCCGGTTCCAACTCCATGTCATGGATGAAGTCGGTGCCGTCGCTTTGCGTGTGCGGGATCTCGAAGGTGCGCTCGCTGATCACCCGGAAACCCATATTTTCCAGCAGCGGCACGCGCTTGGACAACGGCACCGGGGCTGCGAAATGATGGATCTTCAGGGACAGCGCGGTATCCGGCTGGTCCTCGCGGCGATAAAAGTCGATCGCGATCCCGTTGTCTGCCGTCAAGCCGGCCAAACGCTCGGCATCGAGCAAGGCATCAACAGGCGAGAAGCTTTCGCGATACGATTCGGGCAGGCGCGCGGCCACCGTCAGCGCTTCCGGTGCCGGTCCAGCCTGGATCGCGGCTTCGCGCAGCGTATCATCCCAGGTGCGCACGATGGCACGAACGGCCTCTTCCAACTCCGCTTGTGACGGCGTCGGTGTTTGCCCTTCCGAGCGGCCGATAATGAAGTGCACGCGCGCCAAACCGCCTTCCGGGAAGGAGGGATAATAAGCCGACACACGGCCGCGGTAGATGTCTTTGAGGTAAGCCGCGATCTTCTCGCGCACGATGGAATCGTAACGGTCGCGCGGCACGAAAACGAGTACCGCCACAAAGCGGTCGAACTGGTCGGCCCGCGTCAGCACCCGCACGCGCGGCCGCTCGCCCAGCGCCAGGATCGCTTCGGCATGGTCACGCAGAACCGGAACCTCGATCTGGAACAACTCGTCGCGCGGATAGCTTTCCAGCACGTTGATCAGCGCCTTGCCGCTGTGATCGCCCGGATCGAAGCCGAGTTCGCCGATCACCGTCTTCGCCTTGGAGCGCAGATAGGGGATGGTCATCACCGAACGTGTGTAGGCGGTGGAGGTGAACAGACCCACAATGCGCAGCTCGCCCTGCAAACTGCCATCGGCGCCGAAGGTCTTGACCCCGATGTAATCGAGATAAGCGCGGCGATGCACGGATGTCTTCGCATTGGCCTTGGTGACCAGCAGCGGCTCCGGCCCATGCAGGAAAGCGCGGATTTCCGGCGTGGTGACAACCGGCTCACTGCCGCGGCGCAGAACACGCATCTCGGGATCAGACAGGATGCCCAGGCCCGGCGCATCCACGCGTTCCAGCCCGCCCTCGGCGGCATCGCCCTGATAATGGAAGTCGCGCATACCCAGGAAGGTGAAATTCTCGTCGCGCAGCCATTCTAGGAACGCCACCGCTTCGTCCACGGCCGGCTTAGCCAGTTGCGCCGGCGCATCGCGCAGGCCGGCGATCGCCTGGTCCAAACGCGCCAGCATAGGCTGCCAGCCGGTAACCGCATCCTGCACCTGCTTGAGAACGGACAGAATGCGCTGCTTCAAGAGCTCGGCATCGGCGCTGCTCAGCTGCGTCGTGTGGATCTGGATCACGCTGACGCGGTCCGTCTCGGTCCCACTCTCGCCGGAAATGATCTCGACATAGGCATCATCGGGGCCATGCCGCACATTGAAGATCGGATGCACCACCAGCACCGCTTCGCCGGTGTCAGCGGCAACCTCGCCGACAACCGAATCGAACAGGAAGGGCATATTGTCGTTGATCACGGTGATCGCGGTCAGCGGCGTCTTGCTGTTCGGCACCGCAAGCGCATCGAAGGCAACGACGCTCTGGCCACGCCGGTGCTGTCTTAGCGCTGCTTTCGCAAACGCAGCCGCCGCCTCCAGGGTCGCCGCATCATAGCGCGCCAGATCCTCCGCAGGCGCGCGTTCAAAGAGACGCTTGGCAAAGCTCGGACCGGTGGGATCCTGAGGCGAAGTTCGGCTTGCGCTGTCCACGATTTCCTCCAGACATCTGCTTTGCAGGTCTATCTAGCAGATCAAGGCCGTTTATCGACCATCTGCAAAGGGAAAGTGCGCGATAAGGATGATGCAGTTATGACGGCGCGGCTCAGCGCGACGCAATTGCCGCCGCAGCGCCCGCCATCGCGGTCGCGCTCAAACGATTGGCAATGCGCATGGCAGACGGGCTGCGCAGGAAGCGTCGGGCTTGCGATGCCGCGACCGCCCAGCCGATGTCGATCGCCATCAGCACGATCACCATCGTGGCCGTCAGTTCCGCCCAGCCCACAAGAGAAACGCGGCCGAGATCGATGATGGTCGGCAATAGCGCCAGATAGAACATCATGATCTTGGGATTGCCGAGCGTCACCGCTAGACCTGTCGCAAACATCCGCCAGGGCGCGTCGGCTCTCGGCAAGGCATCGCCTTCCGCTTTCACCGGCGCCGTCCACATCTTGCCAGCAAGCCAGGCAAGGTAGGCAACGCCCGCCCACTTGATGATGGTGAACGCCAGCTGGAACGTTTGCGCAATGAAAGCGAGGCCGAACACGGCCAGCGACAGCCAGATCGCTTCGCCCACCCACATGGCCGCAAGAAACGGCAGCACGCTCCTGATACCGCCGGTCAGCACCCGCGCCACAAGGGCCGCGATGCGGGGACCCGGCGAGCCGGCCGCCACGAACAGCGCGCCGGCAAAGATCAGGAGCGAACCGAGGTCCATGCCGTTTACGCCGCCGCCTTCTTGTTCTGGCGATTCGCGACGAGATCGTCCACCACTGCCGGATCGGCCAGCGTCGACGTATCGCCGAGCGCGCCGTAATCGTCCTCGGCGATCTTTCTGAGAATACGACGCATGATCTTGCCCGACCGGGTTTTTGGCAGGCCCGGCGAGAACTGGATCTTGTCGGGTGATGCGATGGCACCGATCTCGCGCCGCACATGCGCAACGAGGTCTTTGCGCAGCTCGTCCGTCGGCTCCACACCGTTCATGAGCGTGACATAGCAGTAGATACCCTGCCCCTTCACGTCATGCGGATAACCGACGACGGCTGCTTCCGAGACCTTATCATGGCTCACCAGCGCCGACTCGACTTCGGCCGTACCCATGCGGTGGCCGGAAACGTTGAGCACGTCATCGACGCGGCCGGTGATCCAGTAATAGCCGTCCTCGTCGCGGCGGCAGCCATCGCCGGTAAAATACTTGCCGGGATAGGTCGAGAAGTAGGTCTGCACGAAGCGCTCATGGTCGCCATAAACGGTGCGCATCTGGCCCGGCCAGGAATCGACGATGCAGAGATTGCCGTCGGCAGCCCCTTCCAGCACGCCGCCTTCCGCATCCACGAGCTGCGGCTGCACGCCGAAGAAGGGGCGTGTCGCCGAACCAGGCTTGAGGTCGGTCGCGCCCGGCAGCGGCGTAATGAGAATGCCACCAGTTTCCGTCTGCCACCACGTATCCACGATCGGCACGCGGCTGTCGCCCACCACCCGGTAATACCATTCCCAGGCTTCGGGATTGATCGGCTCGCCCACCGATCCCAGAACCTTCAAGGACTTGCGTGAGGACGAGGTCACATAGGGGTCGCCCGCACCCATCAGCGCGCGCAGCGCCGTCGGCGCGGTATAAAAGATGTTGACCTGATGCTTGTCGATCACCTGCCAGAAGCGGGACTGGTCGGGATAGTTCGGGATGCCCTCGAACATCAGCGTCGTCGCGCCATTCGCCAGCGGCCCGTAGACGATATAGCTGTGGCCCGTGACCCAGCCCACATCGGCCGTGCACCAATAAACGTCACCGTCATGGTAATCGAAGACGTATTCATGCGTCATCGAGGCATAAACGAGATAGCCGCCGGTTGTGTGCAGCACGCCCTTCGGCTTGCCGGTGGAACCCGATGTGTAAAGGATGAACAGCGGATCTTCCGCGTTCATCGCTTCAGCCGGGCAATCCGGCGAGGCCTTTTCAACCGCTTCGTGAAACCAGATGTCGCGATTATCGGCCCAACCGACGGTGCCGCCGGTGCGCTTCACCACCAGCACCTTGTTGACCATCACATATTGGCGCGCCGCGATGTCGATCGCCTTGTCGGTATTGTCCTTCAGCGGGATCTTCTTGCCGCCGCGCAAACCTTCGTCCGCGGTGATCACAAAGGTGGATTCGCAGCCGACGATGCGGCCGGCCAGCGCATCCGGCGAAAAGCCGCCGAACACGATCGAATGAACGGCGCCGATCCGCGCGCAGGCCAGCATCGCATAGGCCGCTTCGGGGATCATCGGCATATAGATCGTGACCCGGTCGCCCTTCGCAACACCGTTGTCCTTCAGGACATTGGCAAGCCGGCAAACCTGATCATGCAGTTCGCGATAGGTGATCTTGCGATCATCCTTGGGATCGTCGCCTTCCCAGATGATCGCGACCTGATCGCCGCGCTTTTCCAGGTGGCGGTCGATGCAGTTCACCGAAACATTGGTTTCGCCATCTTCGAACCAGCGGATCACGACATCATCGTCGAAGCTGGTGTTCTTGACCTTGGTAAAAGGCTTGGACCAGTCGATCCGCTTGCCGTGCTTGCCCCAGAACGTTTCGGGGTCTCGCACGCTTTCCTCGTACCACGCGCGATAGGTGTCGTCGTCGATCAGCGCGCGCGCTTTCCAGTCCGGCTGAACGGCGTGAAGCTGGTTCTCGGTCATATCATGCCTCCCTCAACAAGCGCCTTGCTTGGCGCTCCTCCTTGGTGCGTTCCTAGCAAACCTGCCGCCTCAGCGACATTAGACCTTTGCAGCGGTCCCAGCCAAGCTGCCCGCAACAAAGATGCATCGGGCCAGCAAACAAAAGCGCGGCCGCCGCCGGCAGCCGCGCTTCCATCTGAGCGATCGATCAGCTTTCCGGCTTGAACGGCGCAGGACGGCGTCCGGCACCCTGCCGTTCCAACATCCAGCCCGGATATTCCGGCGCCAGCTTGCTGATCTCGTCGAGCTTGCCGAGATCGTCGGCATCGAGCTGCAGGTCCACGGCGGCAAGGTTCTGCTCAAGCTGATCCATGCGGCTTGCACCGATGATCACGCTCATCACGAACGGCTTGGCGAGAATATAGGCCAGCGCCACGGTCGCGACGTCCGAGCCGTGCTTGCTCGCCACCTCGCGCATGGCGGCGACGATCGGCCAGGCCTTGTCGGTGTTCACCGGCGGGAAGTCGAAATTCTTGCGACGGCCTTCCCCTTCGTTCGGCGCGCCCGGGCCGTATTTGCCCGACAGCAAACCGCCGGCCAGCGGAGACCACACCATGAGGCCGAGCTTTTCTTCCGCCATCAGCGGCACGATCTCGCGTTCGAGGTCCCGGCCAGCAATGGAGTAATAGGCTTGTACCGTTTCGAAGCGGGCGATGTCGCGACGTTCCGAAACGCCGAGCGCCTTGGCAATCCGCCACGCCTGCCAGTTCGAAACGCCGACATAGCGCACGAGCCCGCTCGACACGAGATCGTCCAGCGCCCGCAGCGTTTCGTCGATCGGCGTCACCGTGTCGGTGCCGTGCAGCTGGTAGAGATCGACATAATCGAGCTGGAGGTTCTCCAAGCTTTGCTCGATGGAATCCATGATGTGGCCGCGCGAAGAGCCCTGCTGGTTTGGCTTGTCGCCCATCCGGCCATGCACCTTGGTGGCGATCACCACTTCGTCGCGTGGCACGTCGAGGTCAAGCAGCGCTTGTCCCAGAATTCGCTCGGATTCGCCGAACGAATAGACATTGGCGGTGTCGATGAAGTTGACGCCGGCGGCCAGCGCCCGCTCCACGATTTCGTTTGCGCCGTCCTGGCCGAGGCTGGCGATCTTGCCCCACTGGCCTTCGCTGGCTTCGCCGAAGGTCATGGTGCCCAGGCAGATTTCAGAAACAAACAGGCCGGTGCGGCCAAGCTGACTATACTTCATGAGGGGATCTCCTTGGTCATCCCTGCCCGATGATCGGGCTTGCCTGTGAAGGGAGGAAGACGAGGGGATAGATGGAACGCAGGACGCTCCCCGCAACCACATCCGAAACTTTCAGACTGGTAGAGCCAAGATCACGGCTTGGTCGATTGCGTTGGAAGCCTCCTTGTCTTAGCCATGATGGTTCCTGTCGGAAACGACCTGTTTTCGATGGCAAGAAGCCGAATTGGAGCAGGAAATGCGCAAGATACTTCTCGCAAGCGCGGCTTTTGCCGCATCCCTCGCCTTTAACTCCGCTGCTCAAGCCGACATCACCGTCGGCCTGATCGCGCCGCTGACCGGTCCTGTCGCCGCTTATGGCGCACAGGTGAAGAATGGCGCGGAAACCGCCGTTGCCGTGATCAACGCCGCCGGCGGCATCAAGGGCGAAAAGCTCGTGCTGACGCTGGCCGACGATGCCGGCGATCCGACGCAGGGCGTGTCGGCTGCCAACAAGCTGGTTGCCGATGGCATCAAGTTCGTGGTCGGCCCGGTCACATCCGGCGTCGCCATGGCCGCGTCCGACGTGTTTGCGGAAAACGGCGTTCTGATGGTCACCCCGACCGCGACCTCGCCGGAACTGACGAGCCGTGGCCTCACCAACGTGCTGCGCACCTGCGGCCGTGACGACCAGCAGGCGGGCGTTGCCGCCGATTATGTCTTGAAGAGCCTCAAGGACAAGCGCATCGGCATCGTCCATGACAACGGCACCTATGGCAAAGGCCTCGCCGATGCCTTCAAGGCCGGCATCAACAAGGGCGGCGTGACGGAAGTGTTCTATAACTCGCTGACCCCCGGCGAAAAGGACTTCTCTGCGTTGACCTCGCGCCTCAAGGCCGAGAATGTCGATGTCATTTATTTCGGCGGCTACCATCCGGAAGGCGGCCTGCTCGCCCGCCAGCTGAAGGACGCCGGCGTCAACGCCACGATCATCGGCGGCGAAGGCCTGTCCAACACCGAGTTCTGGTCCATCGGCAACGAAGCCGCCGCCGGCACGCTCTTCACCAATGCCAGCGACGCCTCCAAGAACCCGGCTTCCGCTGACGCAATCAAGGCGCTGCAGGACAAGAACATCCCGGCCGAAGCCTTCACGCTGAACGCCTACGCCGCCGTGGAAGTGCTGAAAGCCGGTATCGAAAAGGCCGGCGCCGACGACAGCGCGGCCGTTTCCACCGCCCTCAAGGACGGCCAGCCCATCAAAACCGCCATCGGCGATCTCACCTATGGCGAGACCGGCGACCTGTCCTCCCCCAGCTTCTCCCTCTTCAAGTGGGAAGCCGGCAAGATCGTCGCCGCCGGCGAGTAAAGCCGTTTAGCAGCCACAAAAGGGCCGGTTCGCCGGCCCTTTTCACGTGAATCATCTTGGTGGCGGTGAAAACGTGCGTCCTTCGAGGCTCGCCATGCTCGCACCTCAAGATAAGAGCCGTCGTGCCTGCTCCATCGTCAGGCGAGCACCGTCGGCCCGGACGAGGCCGGTCGGACTTCGTCATCCTCGGACTTGATCCGAGGATCCATGCCTGAACAGTCGTCACGGTGTCCTAGCCCGACGCTCAACACGCAGGACCGAAATTATCGGAGCGGTTAAAGCGCGGAGGAGACACGGCATGGATCCTCGAGTCAAGCCCGAGGATGACGAAGCGGATGGGCGGGGACAATGGTCCACATGAAGCTGCGCCAAAGCTTCACAGGCGCGGATACAAGTGCTCAGCGCTCCCCACATCAGCCACAACGCTCCTCTTCCTGATGCGCGAGCCCGCATGGGCTAGAAGGTGTCGAGCCAAGTTCGGCAGGCGAGCCTCGAAGGACGCACCCTACTCCCCTACTCCCCTACTCCCCTACTCCCCTACTCCCCTACTCCCCTCCTTCACCGCGCCCCAAAAATCGCCGACCCCACCCGCACTGACGTCGCACCAAACGCAACCGCCGTCTCGTAATCCCCCGACATCCCCATCGAAAGCTTCTCCACCCCCGCTTCTCGCGCGAGCTTTTCCAGCAGCGCGAAATGGGGTCCGGGGTTCTCGTCGGCCGGTGGAATGCACATCAGGCCTTCGATCGCCAGGCCGTGCACATCGCGGCAGCGGGTCACGAAAGCCACCGCTTCAGTCGGCTCAATGCCCGCTTTTTGCGGCTCGGATCCCGTATTCACCTGCACATAAAGCCGGATCTGCCGGTTTTGCTTGGCCATCTCGCGGGAAAGTTCGGCCGCGATCTTCTCGCGATCCACCGTTTCAATCACGTCGAACAGCGCAACGGCATCCTTCGCCTTGTTGGATTGCAGTGGTCCGATCAGGTGCAAGACGACATCGGCAAAGTCGGCCTTCAGCGCCGGCCATTTGCCTTGCGCTTCCTGTACCTTGTTCTCACCGAAGATGCGCTGTCCGGCGTCCAGAACCGGCCGGATCGCGTCGCCATCGAAGGTCTTGGACACCGCGACAAGCACAGCCGAACCAGCCGGACGCTGCGCCTGGCGCTCGGCATCCGCGATCCGGGACCGGACTTGGTTGAGGTTGTCGACTGCGTCCGACATGGCTGCATTCTCCTGAGATCTATGGCTTGCCGTTTGGAGCCGAACAGCGCGCCTCGTCAAGCGAGAGGCCGGTTTTTGACTTGTCGGTGACGCAGATCGCCCCACTTGCCCACCCGGTGGGTGACACGGTCGCGCCCAAAATCCGCCCTCAGGAGACCATGTTCCGTTGACCGATCACCTAGACCCGCCCGCAGCCAAACCCGTCGGATTGACCGAGGGCGTCAATCGATCTGTTTTCTTCGGCTCGGTGGGTATCACGCTGGCTTTTGTGCTTGCCGGCGTCCTTTCTCCGGAGGGCTCTGCCGCTTTGTTCAAGGCGGTGCAATCCTGGATCGTCTCGGAGCTTGGCTGGGTTTATCTCCTTTCGGTCGCGATCTTCCTGCTTTTCACATTGTTCCTGGCCGTCTCCAGTTTCGGACGCATCAAGCTCGGCCCGAACCATTCCGAACCCGATTATAGCTACGGCGCCTGGTTCTCGATGCTGTTCGCCGCCGGCATGGGCATTGGCCTTGTGTTCTTCGGCGTGGCAGAACCTGTCACCCACTTCGCCAAGCCGCCGGTCGGTGATCCCGAAACGATCGCGGCAGCCCGCACCGCCATGGAGATCAGCTACTTTCATTGGGGTCTGCATGCCTGGGCCGTTTATGCCGTGATCGGCCTGAGCCTCGCTTATTTCAGCTTCCGCCACGGTTTGCCGTTGACGATGCGCTCGGCCCTTTATCCGATCATCGGCGAGCGCATCTACGGGCCGATCGGCAATGCGGTCGACATCTTTGCGGTGATCGGCACCATCTTCGGCGTGGCGACATCGCTCGGGTTGGGCGTGCTGCAGATCAATGCAGGCTTCAGCCATGTGCTGGGCTGGCCGACGAGCTTCTGGGTGCAATTGCCGCTGATCGTCGTCATAACCGGCATGGCGACGGTGTCGGTTGCGACCGGTCTCGACAAGGGCATCAAGTTCCTGTCGAATCTGAACATGATCATGGTCATTGCGTTGATGGCCTTCGTGTTCGTGATGGGTCCGACCGCCTTCCTGATGCGCGCTTTCGTGCAGAATTTTGGCGCTTATCTCGACCAGTTCGTTTCGCGTACCTTCTATATGTATGCCTATGCGCCGGATGATGGCCCGGGCGCATGGCTCGGCAGCTGGACCCTCTTCTATTGGGGCTGGTGGATCGCCTGGTCCCCCTTTGTCGGCATGTTCATCGCCCGCATCTCGCGTGGCCNNGCACCATCCGCCAGTTCGTGCTGGGTGTTCTCTTGGTTCCCACCGGCTTCAGCTTCGCCTGGATGACCGTTTTCGGCGATACCGCTTTGGGCATGCATCTCACCGGCGCAACGCGTGCCGTCACCGATGCGGTTTCGCAAGATGTCACGCTCGCTTTGTTCGTATTCCTCGAGCAGTTCCCGCTTGGCGTTTATGTCTCCTGGTTCGCCATGTTCCTGATCGTGTTCTTCTTCGTCACAGGCGCGGATTCTTCTGCACTGGTGATCGATACGATCACCTCGGGCGGTCGTGAGGACGGCCCGACCGCCCGGCGCGTATTCTGGGCGATCCTGTCGGGCGTCATCGCCATGGTACTGTTGTGGGCGGGCGGCCTCGATGCCCTGCAAACCGCTTCGATCGCCGGCGCCCTGCCTTTCACCTTCGTGATGCTCATCATGTGTTACGGCTTGTGGAAGGGTTTGGCACGCGAAGGCATTCGCCAGAACGCGCNNGACCCAGACCTTGCGGCCGCGCGCCACGCGCAACTGGCAGCGCCAGCTGCAGGGCATCCTCAATCATCCGAGCCGCAGCGAGGTCACCCGCTTCATGGATGAAACGGCGCGCCCGGCGCTGGAAGATGTGGCCGAAGAGTTACGCAAGCGCGACCTCCTTGCTGACGTGGATGTGCGGGACGATCGCATCCGCCTGAGGGTGGCGCCAGACGCACCCGAAGCTTTCGGCTATGGCATCCGCATGCGCCGCTACGATCTGCCGAGCTACAGCTTCATCGAAAGTGCGGCACGGCGCAGGCACGAGGCGGATCATTACTATCGCGCCGAGGTGTTCCTGGCCGAAGGCAGCCAGGATTATGACGTGATGGGCTTCTCCAAGGAAGAACTGATCCAGGACGTGCTGTCGCAATATGACCGGCACTTCCAGTTCCTGCACGCTGCCGGCGCCTGAGGCGCCGACGGCCCTTCGCAATCGCGCCGCACTAAGAATGGCTTGCAAACCTTGCCTGGCACCTTATTGATGCCGCGCGATTGTGAAAGTGACCCGTCCCATGCCCGTCGAACGCTATAATCCCCGTGCCGCCGAGCCCAAATGGCGCGAAGCCTGGGATTCCGCAAAGCTGTTCGAGACGAAGAACGACGATCCACGCCCGAAATATTACGTGCTGGAGATGTTCCCCTATCCGTCGGGGCGCATCCATATGGGCCACGTCCGCAATTATACGCTGGGCGACGTTTTGGCGCGCTACCGCAAGGCCAAGGGCTTCAACGTCCTGCACCCGATGGGCTGGGACGCCTTCGGCATGCCGGCGGAGAATGCGGCCATGCAGAACAAGGTCCATCCCAAGGACTGGACCTACCAGAACATCGCGACGATGCGCACGCAGTTGAAGTCGATGGGCTTGTCGCTCGACTGGTCGCGCGAATTCGCCACCTGCGATGTCGATTATTACCATCGCCAGCAGATGCTGTTCATCGACTTCCAGGCCAAGGGCCTGGTTGGCCGCAAAGTGTCCAAGGTCAACTGGGATCCGGTCGACCAGACAGTGCTCGCCAACGAACAAGTGATCGACGGTCGTGGCTGGCGATCGGGTGCCGAGGTCGAACAGCGCGAGCTGGCGCAATGGGTGTTCAAGATCACCGATTACGCGCAGGACCTGCTGGACTCCCTGGACGGCCTCGACCAGTGGCCGGAAAAGGTCCGCACCATGCAGGCCAACTGGATCGGCAAGTCGGAAGGCCTGTCCTTCGCCTTCGGCCTGGTCGACGCACCGGATGGTTTCGACACGCTGCCCGTCTTCACCACACGCCCGGACACCATGTACGGGCCGACCTTTGCGGCGATCGCGGCCGACCATCCGCTGGCCAAGAAGCTTGCTGAAAACAACCCGGAGGTCGCGGCGTTCAACGAGCAATGCCGCCGCATTGGCACCTCGGCGGCTGAGATCGAGACGGCAGAGAAGCTCGGGCTGGACACCGGCATCAAGGTCACGCATCCCGCTGATCCCAGCTGGACGCTGCCGCTCTTCATCGCCAATTTCGTGCTGATGGATTACGGCACGGGCGCCATCATCGGCTGCCCCGCGCATGACCAGCGCGATCTCGACTTCGCCCGCAAGTACGATCTGCCGGTGATCGACGTCTTCCTGCCGCTGGACAGCGACGAGCGCGTCGGAAACACCGCCTTCGTGCCGCTGAAGACGCAACCCGTGCGCTATGTGCAATGGGTCGGCGAGCCCTGCACGCAGACGGCCTATGAAGCCATGTCGCGCTCGCTCGCCATCTTCGAGAAGGACGGCTGGGGCAAGCGCGAAACACAGTTCCGTTTGCGCGACTGGGGCATTTCGCGCCAGCGCTATTGGGGCTGCCCAATCCCCATGATCCATTGCGACGCCTGCGGCATCGTTGCCGTGCCGAAGGCCGATCTGCCGGTGAAGCTGCCGGACGACGTGGATTTCGAGACGCCCGGCAACCCGCTCGACCGTCACCCCACCTGGAAACACGTGAAGTGCCCATCCTGCGGTGGCCAGGCGCGACGTGAAACCGATACGATGGACACGTTCGTGGACTCGTCCTGGTATTTTACGCGCTTCACGGCACCCTGGGAAAACGAGCCGACCGATCGCAAGGCAGCCAATGAATGGATGCCCGTCGACCAGTACATCGGCGGCATCGAGCACGCGATTTTGCATCTGCTGTATTCGCGCTTCTTCACCCGCGCCATGCGCGACACCGGCCATGTCGATCTGGCCGAGCCCTTCAAGGGCCTGTTCACGCAAGGCATGGTGGTTCACGAGACCTATAAGGGTCCGAATGGATGGGTGACGCCGGCCGAGATCAAGATTTCGGATGTCGGCGGGAAGCGCACGGCGACGCTTCTATCCGATGGCTCGCCGATCGAGATCGGCTCAATCGAAAAGATGTCGAAGTCGAAGAAGAATGTGGTCGATCCCGACGACATCATCGACAGCTACGGCGCCGATACCGCCCGCTTGTTCATGATCAGCGATTCGCCGCCCGAGCGCGACGTGATCTGGACGGAAGCGGGAGCGGATGCCTCGCACCGCTTCGTGCAGCGCATCTGGCGTTTGATCGCGGAAGCTGCTGACGGGCTGAAGGCGCCGCAGGGCACGGCGGCCAGCGATCAGGCTGTTGCCAAGATCGCGCATCGCACGCTGAAGCATGTCGGCGAAGACATCGAGAAGCTCGCCTTCAACAAGGCAGTTGCCCGCATCTACGAACTCGTCAACGCCTTGCATGCGCCGCTGACCGAAGCCGCATCGACCGGAACAGCCAGCCCGGCCCTGCGCCAGGCGGTCGACTTCCTGATCGCCATGATCGCGCCGATGATGCCGCATCTAGCGGAAGAATGCTGGGCGGAAATCGGCGGCACCGAGATGGTTGCAGCGCGTGCCTGGCCGGATTTCGATCCGTCCTTCCTCCTGGACAACGAGGTCACCTTGCCGATCCAGATCAACGGCAAGAAGCGTGGTGATTTGACAATTGCCCGCGACGCTGACCAATCTGCCGTGGAAGCCGCCGTGCTGGCGCTGGACTTCGTCCAGGCTGCGCTCGAAGGCCGCCAGCCCAAGAAGATTATCGTGGTGCCGCAAAGGATCGTGAATGTCGTTGGTTGACGTTCGTAACTCTGGCGCGGTTCGGTTCCTGCGCCCCGCCCTTCTCGTTGTTGCAGCAGGACTGCTCGGCCTTGCCGCCGGCTGTCAGGCCCGCCCGCTTTACGGCAGCGGCGGAACGCTGGTCAGCGGGGCAACCGGCGATGTGACGCCCTTGTCCTCGATCAGCGTCAAGGCTGTCGGCAGCCGTCCGGCGCAGATCGTGCGCAACCAGTTGGTGTTCCTGTTGAACGGCGGTGCAAAACCACAAGCAACCACACGCTATTCCGTGGGCCTCAACGTCACGTCGGAAACATCCTCGGCTGCTTACGTCCAGCGCACCAGCGAGGACGAGCCGACCGCGGGTGCCGTCACCATGCGTGGCGCCTATGACATTACCGACACCACGACCGGCCAGGTGATTCGCACCGGCAGCCGCCAGGTCGTGTCCTCCTTCGACGTGCCGCGCCAGCAGTTTTCCGCTTTGCGTGCAGAGCGCGATGCGCAGGAGCGTGCGGGTCGCGAACTCGCCGAACTGCTTCGTCTGGCTATCGCGCAGGACCTGTCGCAGCCAGCAGGCTTCGGCGCCAAGTCCAGCGTTTCGGCCCCGATCGCCGAGGTCACGCCGCGGCCCGGCAACCAGACTCGAGGGTCTATTGCGAACTAAGACTTGCCGGCTTCAGACCGACCAGAAAGTTGTGGCGCCCGCGTCATCCGCGCGTCATGCTCGCTGTCCAAACAACAGGTCATGGGGCACGGTGTCATGACAGTGAGACCTTCGGTCACGACCGGGGTCGGCAGTTTTCCGGCGGAACTCTTTCCGGCGGATGAACGGCATATCATCGATCGCCTGATCGATGAGCGCACGACCAACCTGTCACGCCACCCCCTTTGGCCCATCGCCAAGCCGCTTCTGTTCCGGTTGATGCATTATCATCAGGCCGTGCGTATGGCCGACCGCATCGCGCCGCTGCCGGGCTGGGACGCGCTCGACTTCATCAGCAAGGTGCTGCAGCTCGATCTCACGATCACCGGGTTGGAAAACATCCCGGCGACCGGCGGCGTGATCCTGGCGCCAAGCCACCCAACCGGCATCGCAGACGGGATTGCGGCATTCGATCTCGTCAACAAGGTGCGCAAGGACATCGCCATCTTCGCCAATCGCGATGCGCAGCGCGTTGCGCCGCAGTTTCGCGACGTGATCATTCCCGTGGAATGGCGCGCCGGCGAGAAGAGCCATGCCAAGAGCCGCGAAACGCTGGAACTGACGGCGCGCGCCTTTCAGGAAAAGCGCGCCATTGTGCTGTTTCCAGCCGGCCGCATTGCCTACTGGAATGAGGGCAAGCTGACCGAACGTCCGTGGCAAACGTCGTTTGTCGCCTTGGCACGTCGCTACAAGTTTCCCGTCGTGCCGGTGAACATTTCAGCCCGCAATTCCGGCTTGTTCTACTTCCTGTCCAAGCATTCCACCGAACTGCGCGACATGACGCTGTTCCGCGAGCTGCTGAACAAGAAGGGCATGAAATTCACCTTCCATGTCGGCAAGGCAATTGAACCCGACCAGCTCGACGGCGACCCGGCCGAACTGACCGCACGGCTCCAGACCTTTACGGTCGACACGCTGAAGACCAACCCCGCCGCGACATTCGGCTAAGCAGGCACCCCACAAAGAAAAGGCCCGAAGCGTCGCCGCCCGGGCCTTTCTCATTTCACGATGCCAAAAAATCAGCCGATCTTCTGGCCGGTCTTGGCCCAGTCGGCCAGGAAGGTCTCGAGACCCTTATCGGTGAGCGGATGCTTTACCAGGGCCTTGAGCGTGGCGGGCGGTGCGGTGATGACGTCGGCGCCGATCAGCGCGGCCTGCTTGACGTGGTTCACGGTGCGGATCGAGGCCGCAAGGATTTCCGTGCTGTAATCGTAGTTGTCGTAGATTTGGCGGATTTCCTGGATCAGCTCCATACCATCCAGACCCATGTCGTCGACGCGGCCGATAAAGGGCGAGATGAAGGTAGCACCCGCCTTGGCGGCGAGCAGCGCCTGGTTGGCCGAGAAGCAGAGCGTGACATTGACGAGGCGGCCGTCACCGGTGATGGCACGGCAGGCCTTGAGGCCGGGCAGGGTCAGCGGCAGCTTGATGCAGACATTGTCGGCGATCTTCGACAGGAAGTCGGCTTCGCGCATCATCTCGTCATACTCGATCGCCACAACCTCGGCTGAAACCGGGCCTTCGACGATGGAGCAGATTTCCTTGGTGACTTCGGCGATCGAGCCGCCGGACTTCAGGATCAGCGACGGATTGGTGGTAACGCCGTCGAGCAGACCGAGATCGTTCAGCTCGCGGATGTCCTTGACGTCAGCGGTATCGACGAAAAACTTCATAACCGTCTCCTTGGCATGTTTGCCCACGGTGGAAGCGGGCGTGGCGCGGGTCGATTGGCCCGCTTTTGTATGGGGCTTGCTCTAGCGCAAGAAAGCGGCAAGGTCACGCGCAATGACGCAAGATTCGCTTGGGGTTCGCGTGGTGCCGGTTCTCTTGCCGATGCCTGCCGAAGCTCCCTATTCCTATCAGGTTCCACCCGGCATGCAGGTCGTGCCGGGCTCGATCGTGCGCGTCCCGCTTGGACCGCGTGAAGTCGCGGGGATCGTCTGGGATGGCGAAGGCGGCTCGGTGGATGCGCGCAAGCTGCGCCCGATTTCGGAAGTGTTCGATTGCCCGCCTGTCACGGAGCGCATGCGCCGCTTCGTGGAATGGGTCGCGGGCTACACGCTGGCCGCACCCGGCATGGTCGCGCGCATGATCCTTCGCGTGCCAACCGCCTTCGATCCCGAGCCTGATATTGACGGTCTGGTGCTGACCAACCGCCATCCCGACCGCATGACGCCGGCACGCACCCGGGTCCTGTCCATCGTGGAAGAACACGGCAGCGACCTCGCCTGGACACGCTCCGGCCTGGCCCATGCGGCCGGCGTGTCGATGACCGTTGTGGATGGGCTGGCGGCGCAAGGCGTGTTCGAAAAGGTGCAGATCCCCGCGAGGCCCGTCGTCGCCGAGCCCGATCCGGATTATGCCGCGCCGACGCTGAGCGACGGCCAAGCCGAGGCAGCCGAAGCCCTGCGCCTTCGCATCACCGATGACGCCTTTTCCGTGTCGCTGATCGATGGCGTCACCGGCTCCGGCAAGACGGAAGTCTATTTCGAAGCGATCGCGGCAGCCCTCAAGGAGGGCCGTCAGGTGCTGGTTCTCGTGCCGGAAATCGCGCTGACTC
>DCDI01000051.1:17752-18293 GCA_002316345.1 Phyllobacteriaceae bacterium UBA1059
TGGCCTTCCTCGACCGCTTCCATGATCGCTTCGGGGCCAAGCCTGCCGAATGGCATTCCGATCTCGCCCCGCGCATGCGCGAGCGGGTTTGGCGCCAGTTAGCCGAGGGCCGCGTGCGGGTCGTGGCCGGCGCACGCTCCGCCCTGTTCCTGCCTTTCAAGGAACTCGGCCTGATCGTGGTCGATGAAGAACACGACCCCGCCTACAAGCAGGAAGACCGTGTCTTCTATAATGCGCGCGACATGGCGGTAGTGCAGGGCCAGCTTGGCGGCTTCCCGGTGGTGCTGGCATCCGCGACACCGTCGGTGGAAAGCCGCGTTAACGCAACCAGCGGGCGCTACGGTCTCGTTTCCCTGCCCGCCCGCTATGCCGAAGCCGCCCTTCCATCAATTCGGGCCGTGGACATGCGGCGTTCCCCGCCGGCGCGCGGCAACTTCCTGTCGCCGGCTCTGGTTGACGCAATGCGCGACAGCGTCGAGCGCGGCGAACAGGCGCTGCTGTTCCTCAACCGGCGCGGCTACGCCCCGCTGACGCTCTGCCG
>DCDI01000080.1:0-15573 GCA_002316345.1 Phyllobacteriaceae bacterium UBA1059
TTTGTCCCCTCGACCGCCGCAGCCAGCCGTGCGGCCCAAGGCAGTTCGACGCCATAATCCGCAAGTGCCTGCAGGTGGCGGCTCATCGTCTGTCGATAAACCGGGGTCGGCAGCAGGCCGCGGTCGCGGCGGTCACGGCTGCCCGGGCAAACCCCGTCGCGGGCGGCGAGGATGCGGCTGCCGCGTTCGATCGCGCCTTGCATCAGCGCCGAAATCGGATCGTCGGCGATGCCGAGTGCTACCTTGGCGGCCAGTGTGATGCTCAGCGCCGGCACATGAACGATGGCGTTGCGCGCAAGCACATCGCCGATCGCTCCTTCGGCACCCTTGGCGTTCAACTCTGCAAGCCGGTCATTGCCGAGCCACAGCGCTTCCGGTGCGCGCATCGCTTCAAAGGACCAGCCCCCTGCCCGCAATTGGCGTAGCTGACCAAGTGCTGCATCGAGCCCAATATCCGTGCCGGAAAACAGCAACAGGGCCGAGCGCGTCTTTGCGTTCATCCGCTCGATGATGCGGTCGGAAAGTAGATCGATAAGGATCCGATCGAGCATGCTGTCGATGTCGGTCATTGCTGCCCCCCGGTCTCGAACAGGGCAATGCCGAGCGGCGTGACCAGCAGCGGCTCTACCGGCTTGATGACGCGACGGCCGGTGTGCTGGGCCATGACCGCTTCGAATTCCGTGAACGAACAAGCGCCGCCAACCACATGGATCACGTCCACATCGGGGTAGTTGGCCAGGAAGCGGGCCACGATCGTCGACATCTTGTCGACCACTGGCCGCACCAGCTGGAACACGTCGCGTTCGTTCTTGGGATCGAGCTTTTCGGTTTCGGCGTCTTCGAACAGAAGCTTCTTTGCGCCAGCTAGCACCAGGGTCATGTGCGTGCCGCCGGTGGCTTCATCGAAAACGGCGACCACTTCGCCATTCTTCAGCACCGAGATCCCGGTCGTGCCACCGCCGACATCGACCACCGCGCCATCCTTGACGCCGAGCAGCCTTGCCGCGGCGGTGGGCTCGTCGACGATCTGCATCAGCTGGAAGTCGGCGGCTTCAACGACATTGCCGATCGCCTTTGCAGCGCCGGGATGAATGCCCGGCGGGATGGCGGTGGCTGCCTGTTGCAGCTTCTGACCAAGGCGATCTTCCAGATCGGCCTTCATCTTGCGCACGGCATGGATCGCGCCAACATAATCGACCACGATCCCGTCTCGCACCACCGTGGACCGATAGGTCGCCCCGGCGACCGGGTTGTTTTCGCTATCCACGACCGCGAGCACGAGATTGGCCGTGCCCAGGTCGACGCCCACCTTCAGCGGGCCGGACGCCCGGTCGGACGCTGGCACGATCGTGCCTTTGCGGACCAGTCTACCGAAAGCCTGAAGTTTTTTGTCGACGGTGGACATGGCTCATTCTTTCCCGTCAGACCTTGCGGATCCGCACGAGCACGTTGTTCTTCAGCCCGAAGGCGTTGGCTTCCTCGACGTCGATATGCATTTCGGGGATCGAGGCTTCAGCCGCACGGATCGTCACGTGGTTCATCACGCCGCCGCGTACGCCGTCGATCACGACATCGACTTCATCGCCGTTCTTCAGGCCAAGTCGCTCGGCTTCGGAAGGCAGCATGTGGATGTGGCGCAGCGCGACGATCACGCCGCTTTCCTTCTTCACCGTGCCGTAGGGGCCGACCAGTTCAACGCCCGCGCTCTGCTCCAGCTTGCCGGACATGCGCATCGGCGGCTTGATGCCGAGGGTGAAGCCATCGGCGATCGAGATCTCGATCTGGGTTTCCTTGCGCAGCGGCCCGAGCACGCGAACCTTCGCGATCTGGCCCTTGGGCCCACGCAGAACCAACGTTTCTTCGGCGGCATACTGACCCGGCTGCTTCAGGGCGCCCATGCGGGTCAGGTTGGAGCCCGGGCCGAACAGCGCATCCATGTCGGAGCGCGAAAGATGAATGTGGCGGTTTGAAACACCGATCGGCACCAGCCAGGGATCGTTGTTCGACGTGTCGCTCTTCGGAGCAGCTTCCGCAGCCGCTTTCAGGCCCTGCGCCAGCAGTCTGGCGACGATTTCATCGAGCACCGAGCGCGTGATTTCCATTTGTTTTCGTCCTGCTCATTCCTGCCCGCTTCAAGCAACCGGGCGTCTTTAGAGGCCTGCAGGCGGGCGATTTTGCTCTCCGCCGCCGGCTGGCGTTGTGCGCTTAGCGTCTGCGTTGATGTTTATCAGGCCGCGACGGTGACCGGCCTTGCGACAGATCAATCGACGGCGAAACATCGGTTGCCGACGGTGGATTTCCGAACGCCGTCGGCTCTGCGAAGGTGGGTTCGATCACCGGTTCAGTCCGAGTTTCAGGCGCGGATGGGGTGTCGGACGCGGCCGTTTCGGAAACTTCCGGCGCCGGTATCGGCTGGATGGAAGGCTCTTCCTGCTCAATGGCCGCGACAGGTTCCGGGCTTTTCGCAATTTGGCGTCTGGTTCCCACCGTTTCGCGGCTGTCCACGATCTTCGTGAGGTCCAGAGCGGGTCGTGCGATGACCCGGGTCGCCACAACGGTGCCGACGCGGCCCGCTTCAGCTGCCGCGGCCGAAATGGCAGCCTGGACGGCTCCCACATCGCCGCGAAGCTTGACGACCGCCATGCCGTCGCCCTTGCTCAGTTCGTAGCCGACAAGCGTGACATTGGCCGATTTCACCGCGGCGTCGGCGGCAGCAACAGCCGCTGCCAGGCCGATGGTCTCGATCAATCCAAGACTTTCCTGCGACATGACGGTCTCCTTTTTCAGATGTACGGCTTGGTCGCGGATGCGACCGGAGCCGGGTCGAGCGTGCCAAGCACCTGCTTGCCCACGTCGCGTGCAGCACGGATCGCCTGGCGAACGGCGCCGGAGTCACCCGAGAACATGAAGATCGCTTCGTTCGAGTAGCTCGTGCCGCCATTGCCAGGGGTCGCGTAGGCCACAGGCACCACGGTTGCGGCCTTGGTGGCGGTGTCTGCCATCAGGACGCCGATTGCGGCGGGGCAGCCGACGGTGATGCCGAAGGCCTGGCCGATCGGGGCACCGAACGCCTTGTTCAGCGCGAAGGAGGCGCGGGCGGTGTACTGGAATTCCAGATGGCCGGCCGGCGTGCCGTAAACGTCGCCGAAGGTGCGATCGAGTTCCGACAGCGTGACTTCAACGGCGCGGCGGGCGTCCGATACGTCTTCCGCACCGAACACGATCAAGCTGCCATGACCGCCGCCGCCTTCCGTGTCGCGCGGCAGTTCGATGAGAACCACTTCGCTGTTGGTGGCCTTCACGGCTTCATCGGCTGCAAAGATCTGCGGGCCGGCGCCGGTGCGTCCGCCGACGATGCCGATCGACCGATACTTCTTGTCGATCTTCATCTGCTCGTGCAGCAGCGGGTCCACATTCGCGATCACCAGGCCGACGGTGTGGCCGTTTGCGGTGCCGACAAACTCGGTGAGGTTGCAGGCCTTGGGGGCCGTCGCGGGAGCCGCTCTTGGAGCGGCCGGTTTCTCAGCGGCGGGGGCTGGCGCGGCGGACGGGGAGCTTTCGCTCCCGCCCATCTTGCGGATCACCTCGTCCATGAGTTGTTCGACAAGATCGTTTTTCATTGCCGATTCTCCTAATTGCGTTCAGGGTTCAGACGTCAGCCTTTGTTCAGGCCGATGCCTTCTGTTCCGGCAGGATCTTCTCGACTTCCATGTGCGGGCGAGGAATGACGTGGACGGACACGACCGTGCCGACCTTTTCGGCAGCCACGGCACCGGCGTCCGTTGCGGCCTTGACCGCGCCGACGTCACCACGAACGATCACGGTGACCAGGCCCGAGCCGATCTTTTCGTAGCCGATGAGGGCGACGTTGGCAGACTTCACCATTGCGTCGGCAGCTTCGATTGCAGCAACCAGACCTTTGGTTTCGACCATTCCGAGTGCTTCTTGTTGCATGATTTTAGTCCTTGCTTTCAATGTTAAGTTGTTGATGTGATTGACCGTCTTTGGAAGATGCCTTGGCGAGCATCCTTCCTTCGGTCTTAGCCCCCGGCCCGTTCGAGGAGCAGTTTCAGCTCCGCATGTGTGGGCCGGCGTGGGTTTCCTGTGGTGCAGGCATCTGCCAAGGCAGCTGTGGCAATGTCGGGGATAGCCCGACGATAATCCTCGTGATCCATGCCGAGGCCGCGAAGCGTCGGCGCGATTGAGAAGCGGGTGTTCAGGCCCTGGATCGTTCGGATCAGCGCGATGACGCCGGCCCGTGGGCTGGGAACATCGAGGCCGATCCTCACTGCGATGCGGGCGTAGCGGTTCAGCGTTTCGCGGCACGCCGGCGCGTCGTCTTCGAGGCCGGCATTCCAGGCGATGACATAGGGCATCAGCACCGCGTTGATGCGGCCGTGAACCAGATGCATGCGCGCGCCGATGGCATGTGCCAGACCGTGGTTGATGCCCAAACCCGCATCGGAGAAGGCGAGGCCTGCCAGGCAGGATGCCTGATGCATCGCATCGCGGGCCGCCATGTCGTTGCCGTCGGCATAGGCCTTCGGCAGGTTGGCGAAGGCGAGTTCGAGCGCCTTTTCGGCGAACGCATCGGTAAAGTTCGATGCGCCCACTGCCACCACGGCTTCGATCGCGTGGGTGATGACATCCATGCCGGTGTCGGCCGTCACCTTGGCGGGAGCGGTGCGGACGAATTCAGGATCGAGGATCGCCACGTCCGGGATCATGTCCCGCGAAATCAGCGGGAATTTCCGGCCGTTGTCCGGGTCCGAGATCACGGCGAAAGCCGTGACTTCGGAGCCTGTTCCGCTGGTGGTCGGGATGGCCACGAAATGGATGGTGCGTGACGGATCCTGCGCCCTGACCACGGCAACGATCGCCTTGGCCGCATCGATGGGCGAGCCCCCACCCAGTGCCACCACCACATCTGGGCCGAACGCGGCAAAGATGCCGGCGCCCTTGGTGACCGTGGCAATCGGGGGTTCGGGAATGGCCTCGTCGAAGACCTTGATCTCGCAACCGTCGAGATGAGCAAGCACGCGGTCCAGCGGGCCGGATTTTGCCATGAACGCGTCGGTCACGATCCCGACCTTCTGGCCGCGATAGGCCTGCAGCCGATCGAGCAGCCCTTCGCCGAACACGATCTCGGTCCGGGGGGAAAAGCTTTTGAAGGTTGGCATCGGATTACCTGTTTTCGTCAGTGTTGGTGGAAGGTCGCGGGCCAGGCTTCATGTCGGCCCGCGCTTTTTCCTTTGACCGGTCCTCGCAGAACCGGTCCTTGCATCAGCCGAAGGATTGTTCCGTGCGGCTGATGATGTCGTCCTGCACTTCCTTGGCGAGCACCACGAACTGTGCGGAGTAACCGGCCACGCGGACCACCAGATCGCGGTGCGCTTCGGGATCGGCCTGCGCTGCCAGCAGCGTCTTTCGGTCGATCACGTTGAACTGCACGTGCATGCCCTTCTGGTCGAAGTAGGAGCGGACGAGCGAAGCGAAATTTCGCAGGCCGATGTCACCCGCAAGCGCGGAAGGCAGGAACTTCTGGTTGTAGAGCGTGCCGTTCGAGGCGATGAAGTGGTCGAGCTTGGCCACCGAGTTCGCCGCAGCCGTCGGACCGAGCCGGTCCTTGCCCTGGCGGGGTGACACACCATCGGCAAGCGGTGCCTTGGCCGGCCGACCGTCAGGCAGAGCGCCGACATCCTTGCCGAACAACACGTTGGCCGAGACCGGGTAGATACCGGCCTGGAACTGGCCGCCACGCGGATTGGTGTATTTCTCGACTTCCTTGCAATAAACCTGAGCGCAGTGACGGGCGATCAGATCCACATCGTCATTGTCGTTGCCGAAGGCTTCGGCCGAGTCGAGCAGGCGGCGGACGCCCTCATATTTCGACGAACCGGCAGGCACCGTCTGCGTTGCAAGCGTGCGATAGACCTCATCCTTCAGCGTTGCCACGTCGACTGACTTGTTGGATGCCAGCACATTGCGCACGGCTTCCTGGATTTGGCCTTCCGTCAACTCGCCACCGGCGGTGGTCGGCTTGCCACCGAGTGCCAGGCCGAAGTTTGCGTCGAGCGCTTCCTTCAGTTCGGCCATCGTCATCTTCTTGTCGTCGAAGACGAACTTCTTCATGGCGTAGACGGAGTCACCGGTATCGGCGACACCGAAGGCTTGCGGGCCGGTGAAGTTGTAGATCGCTCCACCTTCCGCAACCGACTTGCCGCGACCCATGCAGTCTTCGACCATGGGCGACAGGAAGGGCAGCGGAGCGCGTTCCGCATGGGCGAGGTCGACGCAGTTGTCGGCTTCGGCCAGATGCTTCACGAAGAAGGCCATCTGCTTGTTGAAGGCGTCGTAGAAGTCGTCGATCGACGTCCAACTCTTGGCGTCCCCCGTGATCGGGCCGAGCTGCAAGTCGCCGACCTTGCCGTTGTTCAGCGTGATCTCGAGCACCTTGGCGACGTTGAAGAACGCGGCATCGTGCCAGCCTTCCGTCTTATGGATCGCCTGCGGCTCGACGCAGCCGACGATGCCGTAATCGCGGGCATCGGCCAGCGAAACGCCGCGGTTCTGAAGCGACGGGATGATCACCTCGTCATTGTAGACGGCGGGAACACCGAGGCCGAGACGTACCACTTCGGCAGCGCGATGCAGGAACTCGTCGGGCGTGCCCTGCCATACGCGGATCGAGAAGGATGGGGCCGGCAGTTTGCAATGCGCGGTCGCTTCCATGCACATATAAGACACGTCGTTGGTGGCATCGCGACCGTCAGGCGTTTGACCGCCGACGCACAGGTTCTGGAACACCGCGTAACCGGCGAAAGCCTGAGCGGAAACTTCGTCGCGTGTCTTGTTGACGTCGTTCAGCTTGATCCAGATGCAGTCGACCAGTTCCTGCGCGAACTCGCGGCTGATGGACGTGTCGGCCTTCAGGAAGGGATACATGTACTGGTCGAAACGGCCGGGCGAGATCGAGTGGCCGCTGGATTCGATCTGCAGCATGCACTGCACGAACCACATCGTCTGGCAGGCTTCCCAGAAGTTCGAAGCCGGATATTCCGGAACCCTCGTGCAATTCTTGGCGATCTGCTCGAGTTCAGCCTTGCGGGTCGGGTTGCTTTCGGCCTTTGCCAGCTCCGCAGCCTTTGCAGCATAGCGGTGGGCGAAATCGATGGCAGCCTTATAGGAAATGACGACGGCGTTATAGAACTGCTGCTTCTTGATATAGGACGGGTCCATCAGATCGAGCATTTCGATATGCTTGATCGCTTCGGCGATGATGCCGCGGAAGCCGACATTCAGGATCTTGCCGTAGTCGACGCAGACATGGCCGACGCCGCCATAGAAGTAATTGCCGACCGTGAACACGCCGTTGGCGATGCAGTCCTTGGTCTTCTGCGACATGTAGGACGAAGCGAGATCGCTGGTTGTGCGGCCCGGCCAATATTTGAAGGCTTCGCGCAGCTCATTGGCCGTCTGTGTCGGGATTTCGAACGGATCGGCGAGACGTGTTGCCATCGTCTCGAATTCCTTTTCGACCCAGTCGAACGAGAATTCGGGGCAGATTTCCGTGGAACGCGGGTTCTTGGTGATTGCGCCGACGATGAGTTCGTCTTCGCGGATGGTCACCGGCAGCTCGTTGAAGAGCTTCTGAACGACCCGTGCACGGCGCAGGATCGGAGGCAGGCCTTCGGTGGCCTTGTAAGCGTCGGTCGCGAGCACCGCACGCTCCGATTCTACATAGGGTCGTGCCTCGATGATCTGCTTCTTCAACCGCTTGACGCGGTCGGTTGGTTGAGAAAATCCTTTTTCGATCATTACGACCTCCAGTGTGGTGAACGTCCCGAGCCCTCGTGGCGGGGAGCGTGTTGATCAGTTGAGGATGTCAGGAGCGACGCGATGCAGGATGGTTCGCATCGGAAGGATGCCTAGGCCCGAGGCTCGTAGGCATCGTGTTGTCGCTGGAATTCGCCATGGTTTTCACCGTCCGGCGCAGTCGTCTTTAGGCCGCGTCTTGTGAGGAAAAGGTAGGCCCCGGCACCTCAAAGGGTCAACGCGACGGCCTTGACCAGCACGGGTAAAGACTTGACCTGACAGGGAAATCCTCAGAACTCATTCAAATCACTGAGTTTCCAGCGACGTGCTTTGGGAAAAGCCGGACAGGCTTGGGAGCAACTGATTATGACCAGGTGTTTTCTTGTCCTTGCAGAACAAATTCGCACCTGTCCCGGCTGCCTGAAACGACAGGCGCCAAGTGCTAAGTGGACACGACCTGGGCACAACTGCCGCACCTTGCGCGGTGATCATCAGGAGCCGGTGCTGAAATCGTTACTGTTTTCGCAGGGCGGAAGGTTTCGCCGACGCTCGGGCCACAGCGCGACAAGAAACTACCCTTACAGGCCAAAACCATCACGTTGACCGTCGCGACATCGCCTCAGTAATTTTGAGGCCGATCAACACCCCGAATTCGGGATCGACCCCACACATCTTGGCCCTGACGGATGCGTCGGTGGGAGCTTGCCGCTCCCCAGCTGCGAATGTGTGCGTGAACCTGGCTGAGAGTGCCTGATCAGGCCGCAAAACCATGCGACCTCCCGCAACGTCAATAAAGGGACTTCGGCTAAAGCAGAGACGCGGCGGCCGCATATCCCGGGAGACTAACATGACAGCACTCGGGCTCCTCGTCGCCTTTGGCGGCGGGATATTCGGCGCAGCCATCGGCGCGCTGCCGGCTTTTTCCTTTGTGGGCATTCTGACAATGCTCGGCGTCGCCATTCAGCTGGCGGTTGCTCCTGACGCCACCGACTTCTTCGGCGTCCCCTTCGGCGTGTTCGGGCCCCATGTCGGCGGCTTCGCGTCCGGCGTCGCGGCGGCGGCTTACGCAGCCAAGAAAGGCAAGCTCGATACCGGCCGCAACATCGTTACAGCGGGCATGGGATTGAACAGCCCCGACGTGCTGCTGGTCGGCGGCATCTTCGGCGCGATTGGCTACCTGATCTTCTGGCTGCTGACCTTCATCCCGAACTTCTCACCCACGCTCGCCTGGACCGACCTGCCCGGCATGACTGTCGTCATCTCGGCCTTCATCGCCCGCTTCGCGTGGGGCACCTGCGGCCTGTGCGGCAAGGCTGAACCCGGCCAGAAGTTCTTTGCGCCGACCGATGCCACCAGGTGGCTGGCATTCCAGAGCCATCGCGGCCAGTTGCTGATGATCGGCATCGGCGGCGGTCTTCTCGGCGGCTGGCTTGGCGTGACCTACGGCACACCCGGCGTGCTGCTTGCCTTCGGCATTGCCGCCTCGAGCCTCCTCTTCCTCACCCTTGGCGTACTGACCCCCGTGACGCACCACATCATGCTGCCGGCGGCAATCGTCGGCGCCTCCTCGGGCAGCATTCTATGGGCGGCCATCGCCGGGCTCGTCTGCGCCTTTGTCGGCGAATTCTTCGCCCGCCTATTTCTTTGCCACGGCGACACCCACATCGACCCGCCAGCCTGCACCATTGCGCTGATGACGATGGTCTTTAACGGTCTCACCTTCCTCGGCTTCTGGGCACTCGTTCCGCTGCCGGTCTGATCGAGACCCGCTTGATCGAGGTCTCTACGGCGCGGCTATTCCTCCCACCCTGGCCGCGCCGCCATCCGTTTTGTCTAAAGGATTTTCTCCATGATACTGACGATCAACTGCGGCAGTTCGAGCCTGAAATACCAACTCTACAGCGCCGACCTCGCTGAGGTGATCGCGTCCGGTATCATCGCCAAGATCGGCGAAGCCGGCGGCTATGCCGATCACAAGGTCGATGACGGCAAGACCCGCGTCGTCAGAGATATCGCCGATCACCAGGCCGCTTTCACACTGATGATGGAGAACCTCCTTTCACCCGACATCGGCGTCATCACCGAGCCGGCGCAGATCACCGCCATCGGCCACCGCGCCGTGCATGGCGGCTCGACATTCGTTGAATCGGTCATCGTGAATGACCAGGTCATGGAAGGACTACGCGCATGCTCGACCTTTGCGCCGCTGCACAACCCCTGCAACATCGCTGGCATCGAGGAAGCGATGCGCCTCTTTCCAGGAACACCCAACGTGGTGGTGTTCGACACGGCCTTCCATCAGACAGTCCCCCAGCACGCGCATGTCTACGCTCTGCCTTATGAGCTTTGCACCGACCACGGCATCCGCCGCTACGGCTTCCATGGAACGTCCTGTCGCTATGTCAGCCAGGCGGCGGCCGATATCCTCGGACGGCCGATCGAAGCGCTGTCGATGGTCATCTGCCATCTCGGCAACGGCGTCACCATCGACGCTGTGAAAGGCGGCCAGTCCGTGGACACCAGCATCGGCTTTGGCACATTCTGCGGCATGCCAATGGGCACGCGCGCCGGCGACTTCGATCCGGCCATCATCTTCCATCTCGTGAAAACGCTCGGCATGAGCATCGATGAGGTCGAGGCCATCTGCTACAAGAAGAGTGGCCTGCTTGGACTGTCCGGCCTGTCTAACGACATGCGCGAGGTCTGCGAGGCAGCGGCTGCCGGCAACAAGCGGTGCCAGCTGGCGGTCGACGTCTTCGTGTATCAGTTGCGCAAGCAGATCGGCGCATATGTCGCCGCCATGAACGGCCTCGACGCGCTCGTCTTCACCGCAGGCATCGGCGAGAACAGCGCCGAAATCCGGAAGCTCGTTTGCTCCGGCCTGGGTGTACTCGGCGTCGCGATCGACGAAGATCTGAACCAGATTGCCCGCAACGGACATCCCGACATCAGCGCCGCAGATGCCCGTGTCGCCACCCTCGTCATACCGACCGACGAAGAGCGCATGATCGCCACCGATACGCTGCAGCTGACGATGCAAAGGGCTTAAACCCATTTCGCGAACGGTAATGATCTCGCCGGGATCCTGATCTCCAAGGAAATGTCGCTCAAAACATTGGCAGACCGATCACGAACACTAGGGTAGCCCTTAATGAATCGCGTCTAGGCTGCGCGAGAATGGGGTTGGACCTTGGGCATGGCTGGCGTGGCGGAAGTATCTATGGTGCGGCACTTCCTCATCAAAACAGCGCTGCCGATTATCCTGGCGGCGCTTGCTGCCGCCGCTCTGGTCAGTGCCGTTCTGTTTTGGTCGAGCTTTCGTGCCGACCGGATCTCCATTGATCGACAAACCAGCTTGATGCGCCTGGTGATCTCCCAGGCGCAGGAAAGCGTCGCGCATGATCAGGAAAGCGCGACCGTCTGGGATGATGCGATCCGCGGCGTTAAGGAAAACGACCCTGAATGGATGGACGCCAACCTCGGCGCATGGATGCACACCTATTTCGGGCATGACGGCGCTTTTGTTCTCGACCAAGCCGACGTGCCGACCTACGCCTTCATCGATGGCAAGGTGTCTCCTGCAGGTCCCGCCTTTTCGGACATATCCGCTCAGGTTCTTCCTTTGACGGCGCAGTTGCGGCGTGATCTTAAAACCCTCGATGGCGAAAGCATCACCGGCGAACACACGCCAAGCCCCGGCATCACCGATCTCGCGATCGTTCACGGCCACCCCACCATCATCAGCGTCGAACCCGTTGTTTCCGATTCTGGCGAAATCAGGCAGGAGCCGGGCACAGAATACCTGCATGTCGCCTTGCGCTACCTGGACGGCACCTTCCTCGACGATACTCGCGACGAGTACCTGTTCGATGGACTCCGCTTCAGCTGGACTTCCGACACGGCGTCGCATGAAGCAGACGAGCCGTTGATGTCCAAGGCAGGCCAGCCTGTTGGCCATCTCATCTGGTTGCCTTTCCGGCCCGGCTCTGCCGTCATGTCCTTCATGGCGCCTGTGCTGGGGCTGCTCTTTCTCATCACGGCAGCCGTGCTGGCTTTCCTCATCATGCGCCTGCACAAACGCTCGGTGACGCTGCAGGCCAGCGAAGCGGAAGTGCGCCATCTCGCCCTACACGACACTCTGACGGGCGTCGGCAACAGGCTGACCTTCAACAACGGGCTCGATGACCTGCTGCTTGGTCGCGAAAAGACCGACCAGTTGATCGCTGTGCTGTACCTCGACCTTGACCGCTTCAAGCATGTGAACGACACACTGGGTCATCCGACAGGCGATGAGCTGATCCGGCAATTTGCCGAGCGTCTGAACAAGATCATTCGGTCTCGCGATCTGATCGGCCGCGTAGGTGGCGACGAGTTCACCATCGCGCTCACGAATGTGGAAAGCGTCAAGTTCGTGGAAGGTGTTTGCGAGCGCATCATCGACGCAGTCAGCCAACCGTTCAACATCGACGGCAACCACATCAATGTCGGCGTCAGCATCGGCGTTTCGCTCGCGCCGCTTCATGGCTCCACTCGGACCGACCTTCTGCGCAAGGCCGACATCGCCCTGTATCATGCAAAAGGTGGCGGCCGTGGACGCTATGCCATCTTCGGCCAAGCCATGGACGCATTGGTTCAGGAGCGTCGCGCCGTAGAGCATGATCTGCGCATTGCCTTGGAAGGAAACGACGAGATCGTCGTGCTCTTCCAGCCTTTGTATTCCGCCGGCACCCGCCGAATCACCGGGGTCGAAGCGCTTGCCCGCTGGCACCATCCAACCAGGGGCTGGATCACTCCGGATGCTTTCATACCCGTTGCTGAAGATACCGGTCTGGTGGAACAGCTTGGAGATCGTGTTCTGCGCGCTGCCTGTCAGGCCGCCCGCGGCTGGGGCGCGATCAAGCTCGCAGTCAATGTGTCGGTGGTGGAACTTCGTAACCCGCTTTACCCGATGAAAGTGGCCAACATCCTGATGGCAACGGGGCTCAATCCTCACCAGCTCGAATTAGAGGTGACGGAAAGCACCCTGACCGACGAAAACGGGATTTGTGCCGCCAACATCGAGGCCCTTCGCGAACTCGGCGTTCTTATTGCGCTGGATGATTTCGGCACCGGCTTCTCCTCCCTGAGCCGTTTGCAAAGCCTGGCAGTCGATCGCATCAAGGTCGATAAGAGCTTTGTGCAAGGTCTGGGCACGCCCGGCAGCAGCGACGCGGCCATTGTTGAAGCCATCATCAAGCTTGCACAGGCAACCGGCTTGAAAACCACGGCCGAAGGCGTGGAAACCATCGAACAGGAAGAGCACTTGCAACGCGCCGGCTGCGACGACTTGCAAGGCTTCCTGATGTCCAAGCCGGTAAACGAAGTAGAACTATCCAAACTGCTGCAGTCGCAGGACGAACAGAAGCGCGAAAAGGCTTCCTGATCGGGTGCCAGACGCTCATTCACTGAGCATTCTTGGTTGGATTGGCCGACCAGATCAGGTGATCAAAGGTCAGCGGTCTGTCGGCTCGGCAAAGCGCCGTGGTGCCCGATGCAGATGGCTGCGACCTGATGCGCCTTTTCCACGGCTTCCTGCAAGGACGCTCCCTGGATGCGTGCTGCGACGTAGGCGCCATTGAAGCTGTCGCCGGCGCCGGTGGCATCGACAACCGTAGAAACAGGCTTCGGATCTACGGAAACCTCTTGCCCGTCCGCGCTTGCAAGCGCTGCCTCTGATCCGTTCTTGACCACGATCTCCCGCGCACCCCAGCCGAGATAGCGGTCGCGTGTCGCCGCAATGTCCTTGTCGTTGAAGATCCCCGCCTCATCGCCATAAGTCGGCAGGACGATGTCGCAGACGGAAGCAAAGTGTTGAAGCGTTTGCCGGATTTCCTCTTCACCGCTCCAAAGAACGGGGCGGATGTTTGGATCGAAGCAAATGCGCGCGCCGCTTTTGCGCGCGGTTTCAAGTGCTGCAAAAAGCGCTTCACGTCCCGCAGCATCAAGAATCGCCAGGGTGATGCCCGAGACATAGATCATCGCGACATCGGCGAAGGCTGTTTGCAGCGCCGTTGCATCCGAGGCGAGGAGGCGGGCTGCGGAACGGTCGCGCCAGTAGGTGAAATGCCGGTCGCCATCTTCCTGATGAATGAAATACAGCCCGGGCCGGCGATCATCGATCGTCATGATCCGATCGGTCTCGATGCCGCGTTCTTCGATAAACGCGCGCAATGCTGCCGAATAGCGATCCCTACCGAGCGCCGTGAAATACGACACGCGCCAATCACTGCCGAGATGGGCGCGGGCATGAGCGGCGGTGTTCAGCGTGTCGCCGGCAAAGCCCATGCGCCATTGCCCACTCGTGCCCGCCGACATCTCGATCATGGCTTCGCCGACGGAAAGCAATGTCTGCTGCACGAGGTATTCCCCTTCAGTCGAACTGTTATCAAACAGCAACCAGATGACCGTCCGAGATGGTACGATATTTCCGGATCGGCTGCACATGGTCGGCTGCCCGGATCGGGCTTTTCAACTCATCGCCGATCGGCACCCGCTTGTCACGCCGACGATCCGGATCCGGCACCGGAACGGCCGCCATCAGCTTCTTCGTATAGTCGTGCTGCGGATTGCCGAACACGGAAGCGCGTGGGCCGATCTCGACGATCTCGCCAAGATACATGACGGCGACGCGGTGGCTGACCCGTTCCACCACGGCCATGTCATGGCTGATGAACAGGAAGGCAAGGTTCAGGCTCTGCTGCAGATCGAGCATGAGGTTGATGACCTGCGCCTTGACCGACACGTCGAGCGCCGAAACGCTCTCATCGGCGACGATCACCTTCGGTTCAAGAGCCAGAGCACGCGCGATGCAGATGCGCTGGCGCTGACCGCCGGAAAATTCGTGCGGGTAGCGGCCAGCCATATCGGGGGTCAGGCCAACCTTGCGCAGCATGTCGGCAACGACATTCTTGGCCTGCTTTGCCGTACCCATCTTGTGTTCGAGGTAGGGTTCGGCAATCGCCTGTCCCACCGTCATGCGCGGGTTCAGCGAGGCATAAGGGTCCTGGAAGATCATCTGCACGGATTTACGCATCTCGCGCATTTCCCGCTTGTCCAGCGCAAGCACGTCGCGTCCTTCAACCGTGACCGAGCCCGAGGTGGGTTCGATCAGCCGCATGATCGCGCGGCCGGTAGTGGACTTGCCGCAACCGGATTCGCCGACCAGCGACAGCGTTTCGCCGGCATGAAGGTCAAACGACACGTTCTCCACTGCATGCACCCGCCCAACCAGGCGGCTCAGCAGGCCGGAATGGATCGCGAAGCGCTTGGTGAGGTTCTTGACCTCGAGAATCGGTCGTTCCCGGGAAACCGTGTCACCCACCTCGGCCGGCGTGTCGGACAGGCCGGTCACGTTGTCCACCACCGGAAAGCGCAGCGGTCGCTGGTAGTTTTGCATCGAGCCGAGCACCGGCACGGCGGATAGCAGCGCTCGGGTGTAAGGATGTTGACCGCGATGGAAGATGTCGGCCGTGGCTCCGGTTTCGACCTGCTCGCCGCGATACATCACGACGGTGCGATCCGCGATTTCGGCCACCACGCCCATATCGTGGGTAATGAACAGGACCGATGTTCCTTCCTCGTCCTGCAGCATCTTGATGAGATCGAGGATCTGGCCCTGGATCGTCACGTCAAGCGCTGTTGTCGGCTCATCCGCGATCAGGAGTTTCGGCTTCGAGGCGAGCGCCATTGCGATCATGACGCGCTGGCGCATGCCGCCGG
>DCDI01000080.1:15652-28500 GCA_002316345.1 Phyllobacteriaceae bacterium UBA1059
TCGGCTCCTGAAAGATCATCGCGACGTCGTTGCCGCGCACCTGTCGCATCTCGTGTTCGGACAATGCCAGGAGGTTGCGCCCGCCAAGCATGATCTTGCCTTCGATACGGCTGGTGCCTTCCTGCAAGAGCCGCATGATGGACAGCGACGTGACGCTCTTGCCGGATCCGGATTCGCCCACGATCGCCACCGTCTCGCCTGGCGCGACCGTAAAGGAGATATCACGCACCACCGGCTTCCATCTGCCGTCGACGTTGAAGGACGTCGTCAGGTTCTCCACGGACAAAACGGGCTGAGCGGATCGAACGGCTTCGACATGCGCGGTAGCCATGATTGTTCCCTTTCTATCCCTGCCGCTTGGCTGCGGCTTAGTCCGGCCAGCGCAGCATGCCATCGAAGCGATGCTTGCTGAGAAGTTCGATCGGGGTCGCGATGATCTCGTTTGACGCCCGCGCTTTGTCGAGTTCTTCCGCTAAACGGGCGGCGACGATCGTTTCCTGACCGGGATGCAGGTTGCATGGGTCGAGATAGAAGTAGTGGTGCTCCACCTCGTGGTCGCGCACGATCACCGGCTGCTCGCCGCTGCGAAGTGCCGCCGCAAGATCCCACGCCGTGATATGCGCTTCGGGCGCGGAGATGATCACACGCATGCGGTCCAGCGGATTGTTGGTCGGATCGGGCTCGATCAGCGCCGTGACGCCCGGCCGACCGTCCAGCGTTTCCTTCCAAAGGTTGAGATAGCCGGTTTCGCGCTCCCGGATGCCGGCATGATCCCGCTTTTCCCAGGCTTCCAAAGCGGCCATGACGCCGTATACGCTTTCCTTGCCGACTTTCATGCCGCGGCCTATGCCCATATTCTGCAGAAAGGCATTGCGGACAAGATCCTTGTTTCCCGCGACGATGCCGGAGGTCGGGCCACCCAGGAATTTATGGCCGGAATAAAGAGCGATGTCCGCGCCCTGCTCGAGGAACAGCTTGAGGTCATATTCCGAAGCCGCGTCCACGATGACGGGCACGCCCTTAGCATGGGCGATTTCGACGAACTCGACCAGGTTCAGCAGGCCGTAATCGACCACGTGATGCGAGATGACATAGACTGCCGCCGCCGTCTTTTCAGTAATGGCGTTTTCCATGTGGAAGCGGTGCGTTGAGGTCGCCTGGCCAATCAGCACGACCTTGCCGCCTGCCAGTCTGATCGACTGGTCCACGGGTGCGCCGTAGCTCACAACATGGCCCATCTGCACCAGCACTTCGTTCTTTTCCGGTGCNNCGGTGCGACATCCGGCAGCTTTTCGATGGCCAGCAGATTGTTGCCGGTGAGCGTGCCTGCCACGGCCAGACTGATGCCGGCTGAGCAGGATGCCGTCACGAAACCTGCTTCGCCTCCCGTCAGCCGCGCGATGACGGCGCTTGCCTTGCGCTGAAGGTCGTTCATTTCCACGAATTGCGGCAGGATCGCAGCCATGGCTTGGATAGCCTCGGGAACGACGATCGAGGCGCCAAGGCTGGTCATCGTGCCTGACACGTTGATGACCGGACGGAGGCCGATCTGAGCGCGCATGTCATCGGACATTCTGGTTCTCCAAAGCTAATGCTGGCACCGAAATGCCATCGACAGTTATGCCATAATAATGCAATAACGCTCCGACTTCTTGCGAGGACCGTTGAGTTGGACGACAGACCCTCATCCCAGGCATTCCCTGACGATGCCGTTGCGGTGGAAGACTTCGAGCCGAAAAGCGCGCGGCGCTCGCGCGTCAGCGGCATCAACCGCGCGTTGCAGGTGATCGACTATCTCTATGAGACCGGCGCTCCGGCCGGAGCCTACGCGATTGCGAAAGCGGTCAAGGCGCCGTTGTCCACTGTTTACGTCATAATCGACGATCTGGTGGAAAAAAACATGCTGGCCCGCAATCCGGACGGTTCGATCTGGCTCGGCGCGCGGCTCTACCACTACGGCCTGGCCTATGCCCGCTCGCTCGATTTCATGAGCGTAGCGACGCAGGAAATGCATGACCTTTGCCGCACGGCCGGCGAAACGGTGCAGGTCTGCGGCCGGGACCGCGACCACATGCTCGTTCTCGCGATGGCCGAAGGTCTGAGCCATTTCCAGGTTGCTTCGCGCGTCGGAACCCGCGTTCCCCTCAACTGGACGGCGTCGGGCCGGCTTCTCGTCGGCCATCTGCCTGAGAACGAGCGGATCGAGCTGTTCAAGCGCTGCGCCCGCACGTCGCCCACCGGCCGCGCCGAGATCAACGCCCGCACCCTTTCCGATGCAGCCGGCAAGGCCTTCAATGAGCGGCTGTCGATCCAGGTTGCCGAGTCCGATTATTCCGTCGCTTGTATCGCTTCGCCGATCTGCGACCGGGATGGCGAATGCATCGCCACCATCTCGATCGTTCTGCCGGAACAGAAGGTGCTTTCGGACGAGAGCCATTATACGGACCATGTGCGCGCGTCCGCCCAGCGGATCGAACAGCTGATGGGTTGGCGCACGACGGACCTCCTCAATCGTTGAGCGAGACGATCGCCTCGATCTCGACGGTGATGTTGCCGGGCAGAGAGCCGAAGCCAACAGCCGAGCGGGCATGCCGGCCTGCCTCGCCAAACACCTCGATCATCAGATCCGAGCAGCCGTTGATCACCTTCGGATGATCTTCAAACAGCGGCACGGCATTGACCATGCCGAGCAGCTTCACCACCTGCTTGACGCGTGACAGATCACCCAGCGTTTCCTGCATCACCGCAAGCAGGTTGATCCCCGTCAGCCGTGCATGCTGATAGGCCTGATCCACGCTCACATCACCACCGACCTTACCGGTGTAAAGATGGCCATCTGCCTCGCGTGGTCCCTGCCCCGAGAGATACAGCATGTTGCCTTCGCGCACATGCGTCACGAAATTGGCAATCGGCGGCGGCGAAGCGGGAAGCGTGATGCCCAGTGCAGCCAGCCGCTCGGAGGGCGTTTGCGCAGGCGCCTGCACCGCTTCAACCGTCCCTGCTGGCTCAGTTTTCAGATAAGCTTCTGTCATGCGATGTCTCTAGAATCCCGGCTTACCGCCATGACAAACCATGGCTGTGCCGGACGAGCCTGCGGGCTCGGGGAACGTACCGGCTGGCGGTGATCGCTTCTGCCCCGATAACCGAATAGCGCGGTTCAAAAACCTTCTTCAGCCGCGACACGTCACCGTTGGAGTCCGTTGCCTCCAGATCCTCGTCGATAAGATCGAAGATGGTGAAGTCGGCCCGATCGCCGACCGAAAGCCGATTGTCCATCGGCAGCCGGATAACATCGGCCGGTGCGTGGGTGACGGCATCCACCACCTTGTCGAACGGCATGCCGACCGACAGGAGCTTGGACATCGTGGTTGCGAGGTCCCAAACCGGGAAGTTCATGGAGTGGCCGTGCAGGTCGCTGGAGATCGACCAGGGCATCAGGCCGCGCGCGATCGCCGCTTCCGCAACCTTGAAAGAGAACGACGCTCCGCCGTGACCGATATCGAGGCGGATGCCCTCCCCGGCGCAACGCTCGGCCAGGTTGAACAAGTCCTCGTCTTCCATGATGCTCGACCCGGCCTTGCCGTTGAAGCAATGGGTGACGACGTCGCCGGGTCCGAGGATTTCCAGCACCTCGTCGTAAAGTGCCGGCGGCTCGCCGACATGCACCATCATCGGCACTTTCAGGATCTTGGCGATCTTCTTGCCGAGCTTGACCGGAGTGACGCCCCATGAGCCGGTAATGACATGGCTCGCGCGCACCTTGATGCCGACGATATGCTCGCTGTTTTCAGCATAGCATTCAAGGATGCGATCGAGGTCGATATCGCGGATGTCGCGCAGCTCAGCCACGCGGTTACAGGCCACCAGACCGATCGAACCAAGGTTCAGGAACGCCTTGATGCGCTCCTTCGAGGGCTCAATGATGTATTCGCGAAAGCCGTGGAAATTGGCCTCGCCTGCCGAACCCGCATCGACCAGCGTGGTGACGCCGCGCTCCGCACCGCATTCCGACGGGCGGATCGAGATATCCGTGCCGCCATGCCAGATATGGACATGCAGGTCGATCCAGCCGGGCGAAATCCAGGCTCCCTTGCCATCAACGCGCTCGACCTCGCCGGGGGCTGCCAACTGCGAACCGATGGCCGAGATCTTGCCGTCGGCGCCGACCAGAATGTCGGTCGTTCCATCGGATGCGCTGCCCCCAGCTTTGTCGCCGAAGGCCATGGGCTTCACATTGGTGAGGAGGAGCGGCTTGCCCGCTTTTTCACCTGTCATCTAGAGGTCCTTTCGAAGTCTCGGATCGAGCATGTCTCTCAAGCCGTCGCCGACCATCTGCAGCGAAAGAACGGAGAGAATAGTGGCAAAGCCGGGGAAGTAGGTCATCCAGTCGGCCTGCCCGATATATTGGCGGCCGGCGGCAATCATGGTTCCCCAGGTGGGAATTTCCGGGCTGACGCCGAGGCCAAGGAAGGAAAGTCCGGCTTCGGCGAGCATGGCGCTGGCGAACAGGAACGTACTCTGCACCAGGATCGGCGACACGAGGTTGCGAAGAACGTGGCGCGTCATAATGTGGAAGGTCGAAATCCCGAGCGCTTGCGCTGCCTCGACATAGGGCAATTCGCGGATCACCAGCGTCGAGGCGCGCACGATGCGGGCGAGACGCGGCGAATACACGATCGAAAGCGCGACGATCACCGTGACCAGTGACGGNNGTAACCGTGCCCAGGGACGGTCCAAGAGCCGCCACAAGCGCGATCGCCAAGAGGATATCAGGAAATGCCATCATCGCGTCGATCAGGCGGGCGATCGGCGTGTCGAGGCTCTTGAAGAAACCGGCCAGCAGACCGAGCGTGATGCCGATCACGGCCGACAAGGCCACCACCGCACCGCCCACCAGCAAAGACAGCCGGCCGGAATAGATCGTGCGTGAAAAGACATCGCGGCCGAATTCGTCCGTACCGAACCAGAACAACTCGCTTGGCGGCTTCAACCGGTTGACGATGGACAGCTTGGATGGCGAGTAAGGTGCGATCCACGGCGCAAGCGCGGCAAGAAGCACGAAGACCAGCAGGATGATCAGGCCGGCGGCGACGGTCTTACGCTTCAACAAGCGCCGCAGGAACTTCGACCGTTCGCTAGGCGCGGGTTCCGCGGGTATGACTGAGAGATCCGTCATCAGTAGCGCACCCGCGGGTCCACAGCCAGATAAAGCATGTCGATCGCAAAATTGATGAGGACGTAAAGGCCGGCGATCACCAGCAATGCTCCCTGAATAACTGGATAATCGCGCCGCAAAACGGCCGAGACCACGAGATTGCCGACGCCCGGCAGACCGAACACGGTTTCGGTGACGACCGCGCCCGAAACCAGCACCGCGGCGGTGAGGCCGAGCACGGTGAGGATCGGGATAAGCGCATTTTTCAAGGCGTGCTTCAGCACCACGCGCCGCTCAACCACACCCTTGGCACGCGCGGTGCGAATGTAATCGTCGCCAAGCACGTCCAGCATCGAAGCGCGCGTGAAGCGCAGGATCAGCGCAGAGGACACGAGGCCGAGTGCAAAGGCTGGCAGGGTCAGATGGTACATGCGCTCCCCAAAGGACGCGCCCGGACCGCCGTAACCCGACACCGGGAAGATGTTGAAACGCACCGCAAAGAACTGCATCAGGATCAAACCAAGCCAGAAGCTCGGTATGCTGGCGGCCAGCATCGCGATCGTGGTCGATGCCTGGTCCACAAACGAGCCGCGCCGGTAAGCGGCATAGATGCCGATCGGCAAGGCGATGACGCTGGCGATCACCAGCGAAAAGATCGTCAGAAAGAAGGTCGGTTCCGCGCGGTCGAGCAGCGCCGACGTGACGGGCATGTTGAGGAAGATCGACTGTCCGAGGTCTCCCCTAAACAGCTGCCCAATGTAGAACACGTATTGAGCAATAATCGACTGGTCGAGACCAAGCCGTGTGCGCAGTTCCGCGATGTCCTGGGGCGTGGCGTCCGGCCCGAGCATGACGGCTGCCGGATCGCCCGGCGTGACGCGCACGATGACGAAGACGATCGTCACGACGAGAAACATCACGACGATCATGCCGGCAAGACGCTGAAGAATATAACGGATCATTCAGTTCGGCTTCTTGGTCCTTGAAGGACGGGATTGGGCAGGGATGCGGCAGGCAGCGATGGCCCACCGCGTCTTCGCGCCTCAGATTACTTCGTTACCGACGCGTTCCAGAAATAAGGCCACGGCGAGGCTTCCACGCCTTCCAGCTTCGTCGACTTGGAAGAAACGCCGTTGAAGTCACCGATCTTCATGTAGGGAACTTCGTCATACATGGTTTTTTGAACGTCGGCCCAAAGCTTCAAGCGCTTTTCCGGATCAACTTCCGACGAGAAAGCCGCAACAGCTGCGTTGCGCGCTGGCGTATTCCACCAGCCGGGCGAGCTCGGAGACAGGGACCCGATCAGCGCCGGCTCCGGCAGGAACGGGCTGTGGGTGATGTAGATGTCCCAAAGACCCTTATCGGCGCGGCGTTGCGTCAGCGTCGCCCAGTCCACGACCTGCAGATCCACCGCAAAGCCGGCGAGCTTCAGATACTCGGCGGCGACCTGCGCCATCTTGTAGTGGAACTCGTACTGGCGGCTCGTCAGGATACGGATCGGCTTGCCGTCGTAACCAGCGGCGGTCGCTGCTTCCTTCGCGCCTTCAGGATCGGCGATATTGTAGTTGCCTTCAACGCCGGCATCCGTGCTCCACGCGAAGTTGCTCGGATAGATGTTGCCGTCCAGCGCATAGAAATCGGTGCTGCCGAAAGCGGCCGCGAGCATGTCTTCCATGCTGAGCGCCTGGCGGATTGCGCGGCGGATCTCCACATTCTTGACGTTGCCCTCAGCCGTGTTGAAGACAAAGATCGGATATCCGAACGGCTTCAGCACCAGCGGCTGGGTCGCCTGGGCAGACTTCAGCCTGTCGAAGGATTCAACCGGCAGCGCATCGATATAGTCGTACTGGCCGGAAACGGCCGCTTCGACGCGGGTATTGGGATCGGGCACCGGCACGAAGCGGATCTCGTCGAGATACTGATGCCGCGCGCCGCCATATCCGTCGCTTTCACCCTCACGCGACTTGTAGCCGTCGAAGCGCTGGAGCTGGATATACTGATCCGCCTTCCGCTCCTTCAAAGTGTAGGGGCCGGTGCCGACGAAATCCGTCATCACATCGGCCTGCTTTTCGGCAGGAAGAATGATCGCGGCAGAGTTGTTGAAGGCGAGAAGCGAAGCAAGCGGCGCGTAGGACTGCTTCAACTGAATGGTGACTGTCGCCGGGTCGGTGGCCGTGATCGTCTCGATGAACTCAGCGGCCTGCTTGCCGCGCGATGCGAGCTTAGTCCAGCGATTGAGCGAAGCCACGACGTCTTCCGACGTCATGTCGCTGCCATCATGAAACTTGATGCCGTCGCGCAGCTTGATCGTGTAAGTTTTGCCGTCCGCGGAAATCTCCGGCAGGCTTTCCGCCAGTAGCGGTGTGACATTCCACTTCGCGTCAAACGTATAAAGCGTTTCAAAGATGTGCTGCGTGACAATGCCGACCAGATCGGCCGTCGAGGTCATAGGATCGAGCGTTGGTGGCTCGCCAACCGTAGCAACGTTGATGACGCCGCCTTTTTCCTGCGCCATCAGGTAACCTGGCATCGCGACAAGCGCGATTGTTGCCAGTAATGCGTGTTTCAGTTTCATGATGCTCTCCCGAGTGGTATTCCACTATTATGTTATAGCAACTTTTATAACAGAATAACCAGGAAGGCATTGTTGTCAATGGCACGCGCTTTCGCCAGCCGACCATAAGCGATCGGCTAGCATCCGCTTATCCAGTCTCCTTCAGAGCCGTCCCTCCGCCAGCAAGGCGCGCGTCCGCTTCAGCGTCGACATCAGCGCAGCCTTGTAACCACTGTCGCTGTCGAATTGCTCCTGCTCGGCCTGTTCTTCCGCGCCGCCCGGCTGTTTGCCGCGCAAGCCGAGGTAGCAGTAGAAGCGCAGCTGCAGCGCGCCGCTTTCATCTTCGAACAGCTCATTGACGATGGCACCCTCGCGCGCCCCGGTTGCCTGGAAGAAGGTGACCTTGCTTTCAGGCTCCAGCGTGATGATTTCGCGTAAGTCCGTGCCGCCGATGGTAGCTTCGCGCACGAAATGGGTAGCGCTTGCTTCAACGACATCGCAGCGGGTGCACAGACCCTCGGGCAAAAACAAGCGGGCGTCGCGGGCTTTGCGTTCCAGGCCGGCCCATGCCTGCGCGCGGGTCAACGGTGTCTCGCCTTCCGGGTTCACCGGAACGGTCGCGGTTGAATAGATCATGATAAAAGTCCTTTTTGTTGGGGTTTGTCGTCTGCTTGGCACTCAGGCCGAGGCAGCAATCTGGGTGACGAAGTCGCGGTAAGAGCGCAGCGGGCAGCCCAGCAGCGTGGTCAGCCGGTCGACATCGCCGGCATCGGGCACCATGCCTTCGCTGATGAAGCGCTGGCCCATCAGGCGCATGTCATGCGCCATCCAAGGCGGCATGAACTGCCGCAATGTCTGTTCGAAACCGGCGAAATCCTCGCCCGGATAGCTGATCTGCCGGCCGAGCACGTCCGACCAGATGGCGGCGGCATCGGCGCCGGTCAGCGTGTCCGGCCCGACAAGGTTGATCCGGTCGAGCGGAAGAGCGACGGGCGATTGTTCGCGGCGGATCAGTTCGATGGCAGCGACCTCGGCAATGTCGCTCGCATCCACCATTGCCAGGCCCTTGCTGCCGATCGGCATGGGGTAGATGCCATAACTCTGGATCGCATCCTTGATCATGAACTCGTTGTTCATGAAGTAAGCGGGGCGCAGGATGGTCGCATGGAGCCCCATCTGCTCGATCATGCGCTCCACCGCGAACTTGCCGGCGAAATGGGGCACGTTCACGTAGCGATCGCCATGGATCACCGACAAATACACGATCCGCTCGATGCCCGCTTCATGGGCGACGTTGAGCGCGATCAGCGCCTGGGTGAATTCATCGGGCACCACGGCGTTGAGCAAAAAAAGCGTGGACACGCCGGCATAGGCTTCCCGCAGGGAGTCGACGTCGAGAAGGTCGCCCTGAACAACGGAAACGTCCGCTGCAAACTTTGCTTTCGATGGATCGCGGACGAAAGCGCGGACATCGGCTCCGCGCTTGATGAGGTGGTCAACGACTTGGCTGCCGATATTGCCGCTGGCGCCGGTAACGAGGATGGTCATTGGGATCACTCCGGTTTGGGTTAAGGTGACACCCCAAACTTAGCGATCCACATTCCAACCAATAGACGCTAAATCTAGACCTGCCGTCTCACTGGTGGAACACTGATGGATCTGCTCGCCCTCGCCGATTTCATTCTCGTGGCTCGCAACGGCGGTTTTGGACGCGCTGCCCGCGCTGCTGAACGCCCCAAAGCGACGCTGTCTCGCCGCGTCGCCGAGCTAGAGGCCGAACTTGACCTGCGCCTGTTCGAGCGCGGCGGGCGTGATCTGAAACTGACGCAAGAAGGACGCGCGCTGTTCGAGCGGGCGGGCCGGTTGCTGACCGAGCTGGAAGAAACAACAGCGGCGATTGCCTCTGGCGGTGAAAAACCACGAGGCCGGCTGCGGATCAGTGCCCCTTTACTGTTTTCTCAAACCGCAATGGGCAAGATCGCCGCCGGTTTTGCTCTCAGATATCCGGAAGTTCGCCTGGAAATCTCGACCGAAGACCGGTCTGTCGACATGATCGAGGAAGGCTTCGACCTGGTGATCCGGGTCAACCCGGACCCTGACGACAGCCTGGTTGGACGTGCCTTCCTGCGCGATCGGCTGGTAGTCGTGGCTAGTCCCGACCTTGTCCGCGCGGTGGACGGCACGGCTGTTCCCGCAGTCGTGCGCTCCGCATCCGACCGGCTGGCCTGGGATGTGACGACGCCTGCTGGCCGTTCATCCATCACGGTCGAGCCGGTTCTCGCCCTGTCCTCCCTCATCATGGTGCGCGATGCGGTGCGCGCCGGCGTCGGTGCCGGCCGGCTTCCCGTTTCGCTGGTGAGTCACGATTTCGCAGACAGCACGCTCGTTCATTGGGGCGATGTTGAGGGCCCCGAGATCGTGTTGTGGACTCTCTACCCCTCACGACGCCTTTTGAGCGCCCGCGTCTCGGCCTTCCTGGATTACTTGAAGCAGGCCTTTCCCAAAGGCACGCCGGACGAGCTTGCGGTTTTCATCGGCAAGTGAACGCCATAATCTTCGAGAGAACGAACGGAAGGCGCGTTGCCGCGCCTTCCTATACACTCACATCAGCTTGTCGAGCGTAATCGGCAGATCGCGGATACGCTTGCCGGTGGCGTTGTAGATCGCGTTGGCGACGGCGGCACCCACGCCGGTAATACCGATTTCGCCAATGCCGCGAGCACCCATAGGAGCATGCGGATCGGCGATGTCGGTCCACATCACCTCGATCTCGGGCACGTCCAGATGCACCGGCACATGGTATTCGGCAAGGCTCGGATTCATGACGCGGCCCGATCGCTCGTCGAACTGCGTTTCTTCCATCAGCGCCATGCCGAGCCCCATGATGATGCCGCCGCGGAACTGGCTCGCCGCCGTCTTCGCGTTGAGGATGCGGCCGCAATCAAACGAACCCAGGAAGCGGCTGACGCGGACTTCGCCGGTCACGCTGTTGACCCGCACTTCGCAGAACATCGCGCCCCAGGAATGCATTGACCAATGCATGGTTTCCAGCGGCGGCGGAGCGCTTCCCACCACCGACACCTCGTCACGCTGAGCGCGCGACAGGATGGAAGTGTAGGTCTCGTGCCGGCCTGTGTCGTCGAGCTTGGCGAGACCGCCGGCAAAGCCACCGACTTCGTCGGCCCTGAGGCCGGCCAAGGGAGAGTCGTTGCCGGCAAGCTTCAGCAGTTCCGCCACAAGCGCATGCTGTGCCGCCACAACCGAGGCTCCGATGGAGGCCGTTTGCTGCGACCCACCGGCCAGCACCTGTCCCGGCAGGAAGGAGTCGCCATAAGCGAAGCTGACCTGATCGAGCTCCAGCCCAAAGCGCTCAGCCGTGACCTGCGTTTGCGCCGTAGAAGTGCCCATGCCCATTTCATGCGCGGCGATCTCCACCTGCATGCGTCCGTCGCGAGTCAGCGTCAGCTTGGCCGCACCGCCGGGCATGCGATGGTAAGGATAGGTCGAGGTCGCGACGCCCATGCCGACCTGCCACTCACCGTCGCGCACGGAGCCAGGCACCGGGTTGCGCTTCGACCAGCCAAACCGCTCGGCACCCGTGCGATAGGCTTCCACGATGTTGCGCGACGAGAACGGCTTGTTGTCGGTCGGATCCTTCTCCGGCTCGTTTACCGCGCGGAGTTCCACCGGGTCCATGCCTAGTGCCACCGCAATTTCGTCCACCGCACTTTCCAGGGCAAAGGTGCCGACGGATTCGCCCGGCGCCCGCATGAAAGTGTTGGCCAACATGTCGAGATAGGTGACTTCCACATCGAGCTTGAAGTTGCGCGCCGCATAAGCCGACTTCGTTGCCAGGATGAACGGCTCGGGCATGGCGTTGTGATGCGTCATCGGCGCCGTTCCGGTGTGGATGATCGCCTCGAAACGCCCGTCCTTCGTGGCGCCGATCGCAAGACGCTGCTCTGTCAGCGTGCGCCCGCCTATCATGCGGTAAACACCTTCGCGTGAAAGGGCGATACGCACCGGCCGTCCGGCAAGCTTTGCCGCAGCCGCGCCAAGCACCTGATGCTGCCACAGCGTCTTGGAGCCGAAGCCGCCGCCGACATAAGGGGACGTGACATGCACCTGGGCTTCTTCGATGCCGAAAACGTTGCCCAGCGACCATGCGGTATGCGTCACCGCCTGCGAAGCGTCGTGCACAACGAGGTCGTCGCCCTGCCAGACGATCGTGGCCGCATGCGGCTCGATTGGATTATGGCTGTGACGCGGCGTCGTATAGGTGACGTCCACCTTGACCGGCGCGGCGGCGAGAGCGGCTTCCGCATCGCCGATCTCCTGCTTCATGGGCGATCCCATGAACAGGCCGGGATGCGTCCCTTGCGCCTTTGCTTCGGCAAAGCTGGTGGTAGCGGGCTCTGCTTCATAGGTCAGGCGGATCAGCGTTTTGGCGTGATCGGCCTGTTCCTGCGTTTCGGCCAGCACCAGCGCCACGGGCTGCCCGTTCCAGTGAATGCGATCATCCTGCATTACCGGCAGGTTGTCGCCGCCCGCAGCCTTGGCTTCCGACATGAACACCGGCATCGCCTTCATGCGCGGCGCGTTGCGATAGGTCATCACCAGCACGACGCCGGGTGCTGCTTCCGCCTCGCTCGTGTCCAGGCTTGCGATCCGTCCCTTTGGCACGGTGCTGAAGGCCACGGCAGCATAGGTCAGCCCTTCCATCGGGAACTCGGCGGCAAACGGCGCCTTGCCCTGCACCTTGAGCGGGCCGTCAATGCGCGAAACCGGTTTGCCGATCAGCCCGTGCTTCTGGTGGATCAGCGGATCCGGCTTGCCGCCCGGCAGCCATCTTTCAGGCGCTAGCTCGACAGCCTTCTGCACCACGGTTTGCGCCACCCCCTGGGCAGCCTGCTTGGCCTGTTCGATGATGCTCATGTCGATACTCCCGACAGGTCGCCGAGAACGGCGATGATCGTCCGCTTGGCCAGTTCGATCTTGAAACCATTGTCGCGCAACGGAGTCGCATCGGCGAGTTCAGCTTCGGCCGCCGCCTGGAAGGTCGCCTGCGACGCAGGTTGGCCGCGCAGAACCTCCTCCGCCTTCCACGCCCGCCACGGCTTGTGCGCCACGCCGCCAAGC
>DCDI01000079.1 GCA_002316345.1 Phyllobacteriaceae bacterium UBA1059
GTTTGCAGCCATCACAGCCGGCACCGGCCCGCGAAGCGGCGCCTCAGGGCGGTTGGGTTCGCGATCTGCTGCGCGGTGCTTCGCGTGAGGAAACGGCTGCGGCGGCACCGGCTGCGCAACCGACGACCCCGGCCCGCTCACCGCTGCATGTGGTGGAATCGCTCAACTCGCTGTCGGTGGATATCGCCCGGGCGATTGATCACGATGCCTCGATCGAGCTGTGGGATCGCTATCGTAAGGGCGAGCGCAACGTCTTCACGCGTCGCCTTTACACGCTGAAGGGTCAGCAGACCTTTGACGAGATCCGCCGCAAGTATGAGGGCGACACGGAGTTCCGCACGGCGGTTGATCGCTACTGCAACGACTTCGATAAGCTTCTGGCCGATGTGACGCGAAATGATCGCGATAACATGATGGCGCAGACCTATCTCTCGTCCGACACGGGCAAGGTCTACACGATGCTCGCCCACGCCAGCGGCCGCCTGAAGTAAGCAGCAGGNNCAAACAAGCAAAAGGCGGGCTTCGGTCCGCCTTTTTTGTGCAAGGAGGAAGGCCCTTGATTACGACCGATCGACTGCTGCTTCGGCCTCATACGATCGAGGACATGGACGCGCATGTCGCGATGCATGCCGAACCTGAAGTCTATCGCTTCCTGGCGGGACGCCCCTCGACACGGGAAGAAACCTGGCTGCGGCTGCTTCGCTTCGTGGGGCACTGGACAAGCTTCGATTATGGGCTGTTTGCCGTGGTCGATCGTTCAACGGGAAAGCTGATCGGCGATACGGGCCTTGCCCATTTCTGCCGCGAGCTTGGGCCGGATTTCGATCCCTATCCGGAAACAGCCTGGATCTTCAGCGCGTCTGTGCACGGCAATGGCGTGGCGTTCGAGGCTGCCTCGGCTGCGCACGCATGGTTCGAGGCCAAGACGGGCAAGCGTGAAGCCGTCGCCATCATCAACCCGGACAACGCGGCGTCGCTGCGGCTGGCTGGCAAACTGGGGTATGAAGCGTTCGGCAGGGCGACCTACAAGGAGCACGACGTCACGATGCTGCGTCGTATGCCCTAAACAAAAAGCGCGCCGCCAAGGGCGACGCGCTTCGTATTCGATTTGTTTAAGACGGTCCTTCGGATTGTCTTGGTGACCTCAGATCGAAGACGCCGTCCAGGCCACGATCTCGGCACCGGCCTGGTTAAAGGCTTTGTCGAGGGCTTCCACATAAGCAGCATTGCCCTTGGTGCCGCCACCAAGCGGTGCCCGCGCCGTGAAGGTCCGCGAGGCGCGCACGACGCCCGTGCGATCATTGAGAACTCGGATGAACAGCTCGACAACGGCCGAATTGCCGGCTGCATCGATCTGGAAACGGCGGACCTCGGTCACGACCTGGTAGTCGATCGCCAAGCCTTCACCGGGCTTGCCCACGCCGCCGAAGCGACCGGAAGCCTGGAAGCTCTCTGCCAGCCGGGCCTGAACGACGCGCGGCAAGCGATCGGCCCACTGTGCACCGCCGAGATATTCGATTTCGCCAACAGCCGGCGTAATGACGATACGCTCGCTGTCCAGCGCCTTGAGCGCAGTCGGCTCGGCAATCAGCACCTGCAACCGCCCACGACGCGCACCCTCGCTCGCGCGGGGTGCGGAGAGTGAATACGTATCCAGCGGTGCCGGGCCAGAGCCGAGCAGCGCGCATCCCGACAGTGCCAGGGACAAAGCCAAGACACCAAGTAGCCGACTTCTTGAACGCACTGGAAATCCCCGCCTTAACCCTGAATCACTGCCTGCACGGGCAATGCAACCGTTGATATGTGTTGTCGCAGCACTGCGGCTTGTCAACGCCGTGCCCGCCCATCGTATTCACGAACGCCACCTTCACCACCGGAAATGATGCGCTGCGGGTTGCGGCTGAGATCGTTGACCGACTGTTCGATGCGATTGATCGCNNGCGGCGACCATCGGAAACCAGCCCATCGATGTTGCGCAGGCCCTGATCGCTGAAGCGGGTCAGGTTGTCCGTGATCACGCCGATGCGCGCATTCAACTGGTCGGCGACCTGCTTGAACGAACGCAACGTGTTGCTGGCATCTGCCATCAAGCCATTGGCCTCGCCCGAACCCAGCAAATTGTCGACCTTGAGCAGGATGCCATCGACGCGCACCGATGCCTGGTTCAGGCGCTGCATGAACTGCTGCGCATCGGCAACCGTCTGATCGATGTCGCCGGCGCGCTGGCCGATCTTGTCGGTCACGGCCGCGAAGTCGTTCATGGCGCGGTTGGCCGAAACGCCGGCCTGCTCGATGTTGGTCAGCGTATTGCGCACCGTTGCCGGATCAACCGCTTGAACGACGTCGTTGACGCGGGCGATTGTCGTATTGGCACCGGTGACAACGGACTCAACCGAGTCGGCGGCTGCATTCAGGGACGACATGATGGCATCGACGCGGCCAGACGAGTCCCGCAATGTCTCGGTGAACGTCGTGACGTTGTTGACGATCTCCGAAACCTGCTCGCGGTTCACCGAGTTGAGCAGGCCTTCTGCCGCCGTCAAAGCGCCGTCGAGCTTCTGCGATGCGCCATCCAGCGTTTCGGACAGGCGGCTTACGCTCGCCAGGAAGGTGTCGATGCCTTCCGCGTTGCGGGCGAGCGAATCTGAGAAGACCTTCACGTTCTGAACGGTGTCGGTCAGCGGGCCGCGCGCATCCTTGGTGAAGCCTTCGAGTTCCACCAGCACGGAATCTGCGCGGCGGAAAATCTGCTGCGCTGTCTGCAGGAGGTTGGTCACAGCCGACGGATTGGCCGTGATCTGCGCAATCTCGCCATTGCGCTCGGCTTCCTGAAGCAGATTCGGCTCAGCAAGATTGCCGCCCTTGAGCTCGATATTCGCTTGGCCCGTCAGACCGGCCAGACCGATATCGGCCTGCGTCGACTGGGTGATCGGGGTTGACGTATTGATCTCCGCATCGGCAATCGCGTCGGTTGGATTGTTGCGGTCGATGAAGACGCGGGTGATGTCGCCGACCTTCACGCCGTTGAACAGCACGGCGCTGCCGCGGCCGAGACCGGACGCGGAGCCCGGAATGCGCACGCGCAGCGTTGCGGTTTCGCCTTGGCTATCCACCACCGCCGTCCAGTACACGAAGGCAAAGGCTGCAAGGATCGCAGCGATCGTGAAGATACCCACGACCACATAGTTGGCTCTGGTTTCCATCTACGCCGTTTCCCGCGCTTCGAGGTCGATTTGCCGCGCGCGCTTGCCGCGGAAGTAGGATTTTACCCAAGGCTCATCGCTTTTCAGCATGTCCTCGATGGTGCCGTCGACCAGCACCCGCTTCTTGCCGAGCACCGCAATGCGGTCGCAGGCGGAAAACAGGCTGTCGAGATCATGGGTCACCATGTAAACAGTGAGGCCGAGCGTGTCCCGCAAGGTCTTCACCAGATCGTCGAAGTCGGCCGCGCCGATCGGATCAAGGCCGGATGTCGGCTCGTCCAAGAACACGATGGCTGGATCGAGCGCCAGTGCGCGCGCAAGGGCAGCACGCTTGATCATGCCGCCCGACAGTTCGGACGGATATTTCGGACCAGCATCCTGCGGCAGGCCGACGAGGTCGATCTTCAACCGCGCCAGCTCGTTCATCAGCTTTGGCGGCAGATCAAGATATTCGCGCATCGGCACCTGAATATTCTCCAGCACCGTCAGCGCCGAAAACAGCGCGCCATGCTGAAACAGCACGCCTGTGCGCATATCAACGGCCATGCGCGTGCGCTCGTTGGCGCCATCGAGATCAACGCCAAGCAGCTTGATCGTGCCGCTCTGCTTCTTGTTCAATCCCAGCACCGTGCGCAGCAGAACCGATTTGCCGGTGCCCGAACCACCGACGAAACCAAGGATCTCGCCGCGATAAACATCGAGCGACAGGTTTTCGAGGATGGTTTTGTCGCCGAACGACACGGTGACGTCGCGCGCTTCGAGAATGACCTCTCGCTCGCCGCCCTGCTGGGGCGTCGTCGTGTCGTTCTGTTCTTGATGTTGTGTGGACGCGTCCAACCTGTGCCTCAGAAATTGATGGCCGCGTAGAACATGGCAAAAAGCCCATCCACGACAATGACGATGAAGATCGATTTCACGACCGAGGTGGTAACCTGGCGACCGAGCGATTCGGCGCTGCCGCCCACCTTCATGCCTTCAACCGAACCGATGATGCCGATGATGATGGCCATGAATGGCGCCTTGATCAGGCCGGCGAGAATGGATGACAGGTCAATCGATTCGCGCAGCCGGTCGATAAAGGCCTGCGGCGGAATGCCGGAATAGCTCCACGCCACGAACATCGCTCCGCCCAATGCGGCGAAGTTGGCGATGATCGAAAGACACGGCAGCGCAATCACCAGCGCCACAAGACGCGGGAAAACAAGCACGCCCACCGGATTGAGGCCAATGACCTGAAGCGCGTCGATTTCCTCGCGCATCTTCATCGACCCGATTTCGGCCGTGATGGCGCTGCCTGAGCGACCGGCGATCATGATGGCGGTGAGCAGCACGCCCAACTCGCGCATGATCAGAATGCCGACCAGATCGACCACGAAGATTTCAGCGCCGAAATAGCGCAGCTGGAAAGCGCCCTGCTGTGCGATGATGGCGCCAACGATCGCCGCCATCAGCACCACCACGGGAATGGCGCCCACGCCCATCTTGTCTATCTGCGAGGCAATGGCCGCCGGGTTGATCGCGTGACCACGGCCCAGCTTCATCTGAGCGCCGCGAATCGTCGATCCCAGAATATGCATGCCCGCCAGGAAGTCCGTTCCGAGCGACGCCACGTTGCGGCCGACGATTTCGAACGGCGCCAGCCAGTCGAAGCGGCCAGCCGTGACCGGCGCATCTTCGAACTTGGCCATCTCATCGACGGCATCTAGCAAGATAGCCATCGTGTCGGACGCGTTGACGAAATCAACGTCCGCGCCCTTGTTGGCCTGCTTTTGCGCCAACCGCTTGATCAGCCACGCACCGGCGGTGTCGAAGGAGGAACCCTGACCGAGATCGAGCCGCAAGCTACGAACGCCATCGCGATTCTCAAGGTCGCGCATCCCGGCATCCACCTGGGCAACGCTGTGGGTTGTCCAGGGACCGGTGAAGGTGCAAGTCACACCGTCACCGTCTTCCGTGACGGCAATATCCGCATTGTCTTGGAGCTGCGCGTCGGCGCTTGCACCGTCTTCGGCTTTGGTCAACATGTTGCCTTCTTAGCCCGACCCGCGTGCACTGTCATTGTGCTCACGGCAACACTCGCGAGATGTTTGATGCCGCGCCATCTTTACCTTGAAGAAGAACGATTTCCGATAGCCGGCGCTTTTACGATCGCCCGCGGCTCCAAGACGGAAGCCGAAGTGATCCTGTGCACCTTGGTCGAAGATAGAGCGCAGGGACGCGGCGAATGCGTGCCATATCGCCGCTATGGTGAAACAACGGAAAGCGTCCGATTGCAAATCGAAACAGCAAGATCTGCAATCGAAAGCGGGATTGATCGTCAAGAATTGATTGACGTAATGGCTCCAGGTGCGGCTCGCAATGCCGTGGACTGCGCTTTGTGGGATCTTCAAGCCAAACAGAGTGGACGCAGCGTTAGCGAACTGGCCGGTCTGGCTGCGCCGCAGCCGCTCGAAACGGCATTCACCATCTCGCTGGGCGAGCCGGAAAGGATGGCAGCGGACGCCCGCGACAATGCCTGGCGCCCGCTCCTGAAGGTCAAGGTCGGAACAGCAGACGATCGGTCGCGCATGGAGGCGGTTGCGAAAGCTGCACCGAACAGCCGCATCATTCTCGACGCGAACGAGGGTTGGACATCCAGCAACATCGAGATGCACCTTGCCGAGGCGGCAAGGCTGGGCATCGCCCTGATCGAACAGCCGCTGCCTGCCGGCTCCGACGACATGCTCGGCCGCATTCCCCGCCCGGTGCCTGTTTGCGCCGACGAAAGCGTGCATGGCCTGGATGATCTGACCGATCTTCGCGGCCGCTATGATGCCATCAACATCAAGCTGGACAAAACAGGCGGGCTGACAGCAGCGCTCGATCTGCGCCGTGCAGCCGAAGCGCTCGGCTTCCAGATCATGGTGGGCTGCATGGTCGGCACGTCTTTATCGATGGCGCCGGCGATCCTGCTGGCACAGGGTGCAAACTTCGTGGATCTCGATGGTCCGCTGCTGTTGGCGCGCGATCGCGATCCGGGTCTCACTTACACCGGCTCCATCGTCTCACCGCCTGTTTCAGCACTGTGGGGCTAAGTGAAGCTCTGTGGTACACAAATGGCTGGACAACCCGGCCGTCGCTTCCCATAGCCAGCATCACCCAGGCGGCTTGATGACGCGAGGCATGACATGGATCTTGGACTGACCGGCAAGAAGGCGATCATCTGCGCTTCAAGCAGAGGCCTTGGCTGTGGCTGCGCGCTTGCTTTGGCCGAGGAAGGCGTCGATGTCGTTCTGAACGGCCGTGATCCGGAGCCGCTTGCCGCGACCGCGCGCGAGATCCGCGACCGCTTCGGCGTCGAGGTCAGCGAAGTGGCAGCCGATGTTTCCACCCGCGAAGGTCAGGCGGCGCTGCTTGCGGCCTGTCCGAACCCGGACATCCTCGTCAACAACAATGGCGGCCCGCCTTCGCGTGACTTCCGCAAGCTCGATCGTCAGGCCATGCTTGACGGCGTGACACAGAACATGGTCACCCCGCTCGAACTCATTCAGGCGGTGATCGACGGCATGGCCGAGCGCGGCTTCGGGCGCATCGTGAACATCACCTCGCTGTCCATTTATATGCCGATCCCCGGGCTGGATCTGTCATCCGGTGCACGCGCGGGCCTCACCGCCTTCCTGGCGGGCGTTGCCAAGACGGTCGCCAACCGCAACGTCACGATCAACGGCCTCTTGCCGGGCAAGTTCGACACCGACCGCATTCGCTCCACGACGCAGTTCGCGGCTGATAAGGCAGGTGTGCCGCTGGAAGAGTTTGCCGAGCGCCAGCGCCGCGAGATCCCGGCCGGACGCATCGGCACACCGGAAGAGTTCGGCAAGGCCTGCGCCTTCCTGTGCTCCGCGCATGCCGGCTACATCACCGGACGAAACATGATCCTCGACGGCGGCCTTTATCCCTCCGCTTTTTGAGATCACAGAGCAAGAACACCTAGGAGGCAGCTTTGAAACTTGTTCGCTTTGGCCCGAAGGGTCAGGAACGTCCCGGTCTTGTTGATGACAATGGCACCATCCGCGATGCCTCATCGCTGGTTGCCGACTTCAGCCCAGAGACGGTTTCGTTCGAACTGATCGAGACGCTGCGCAAGGCTGATCTCTCCGCGCTGCCCGAGGTTGCCGGCGATACCCGCATCGGTTCGCCGCTCTCGCGCATCGGTCATTTCCTGGCTGTCGGCCTGAACTTTGCCGACCATGCTGCGGAAACCGGCGCGGCCATTCCCAGCGAGCCGCTGATCTTCTCCAAAGCGCCAAGCTGCCTCAATGGTCCGAATGACGACATCATCCAGCCATCAGGCTCGGTGAAGCTCGACTATGAAGTCGAGCTCGCCGTCGTGATCGGCAAGCGTTGCGATTATGTTTCGGAAGCCGACGCGCTGTCGCATGTTCTTGGCTATGCCCTGTGCAACGACGTGTCGGAGCGCGATTACCAGAAGGAACGCGGCGGGCAGTGGCTGAAGGGCAAGAGCGCTCCCACCTTCGGCCCGCTCGGCCCCTGGATCGTCACCGCTGACGAGATTCCTGATCCGCAGGCGCTCGAAATGTTCCTGAACCTGAACGACGAGCGCAGCCAGACCGGCAACACGGACACGATGATCTTCTCCGTTGCAAAGGTCATCTCCTACCTCAGCGAATTCATGGCGCTGGAGCCCGGCGACGTGATCACCACCGGCACCCCGCCCGGCGTGGGCGCCGGCAAGAAGCCGCCGGTTTTCTTAGAGGTCGGCGACCGCCTGCATCTCGGCATCGAGAAGCTCGGCGAGCAACGCTCGCGCATCGTTGCGCGTGATCAGGCTTGAGGACCCGTTGAATAGATGAAGCACGACCCCGCCGCCCCAATCGAGGCTACGATTGACTGGGAACGCTCGCGCCCAGGCAGCGGCGGGGACGTGCTCATTTGCGCGATCAATCTCGATCGCTCGATCGAACGCTGGGAAGCCATCCGTGAACAGCTCGAAGCCAGCGGCCTGCCCTATGTGCGGCTGCGCGCCGTCGATGGCCGCGCTTTGGATCGGTCACTGGAAGCCAAGGTCAGCCACGAGCGTTTCGAACAATCCAACGGACGCAAGATCACGCCGGGCGACATTGGTTGTTATCTCAGCCATACGGCGGCCTGGAGTTTTCTCGCCAGCCAGCCTTATCGCATGCTGCTGATCGTGGAAGACGATGCCGTTTTCCAACCTGATTGGACGGAAACGCTCCAGGACGTGCTTCGCGCGTACCGCCCCGGCATGCTGATGAAGCTGTCGTGGCAACGGCCGGGTCTGACCCGCGATGCCGGTGCGATCGACGACACTTACCGGCTGGTGCAGCCCCTCACTCATCAAGCGTGCTGCGCGGCCTACCTCATCGACAAGTTCGCGGCGCAGCGCCTGCTGGACAGCGCGTTCCCGATCTATGTGCCGGTGGATCACTACATGGAATCCCCTTGGGAAACCGGCGTTGCCGTGCGCTCGATCATGCCCCGGCTGGCGCGTCAGCGCGGCGTCGCCAGCACCATTTCCAAGCAGAAGAAGTTCCATTGGAGCCGTCGCTGGCCGACCCTGCTTTACCGCATCAAGGCGCATTCGCTGCGTTTGTGGAACGGTTATTTCCGCACGGCCTAGCTTCGTTCGCCTGTCATTGCTATGCGGCAGGATCATAAGGTGGACCGGTGCCACCGTTCTTTCTATTGTTTGAGTTTGATTGGAGAACACGATGGTCGAGATGCAGGATAAAAAACCCGCTTCAGGCGACCTCGATCAGAGCGCTCTGTTCTTCCATCGCTATCCGACGCCCGGCAAGCTCGAGATCCAATCGACCAAGCCGCTCGGCAATCAGCGCGACCTGGCGCTTGCTTATTCTCCGGGTGTCGCAGCGCCTTGCCTTGCCATTCAGGACAACCCGGATGCCGCGGATGACTACACCACGCGCGCCAATCTCGTGGCCGTCGTGTCGAACGGCACGGCCGTCCTCGGCCTCGGCAATATCGGACCGCTTGCTTCCAAGCCGGTGATGGAAGGTAAGGCGGTCCTGTTCAAGAAGTTCGCCGGAATTGACGTCTTCGACATCGAAGTCGATGCGCCCGAAATCAGCCGCATGGTCGAAACGGTTGCAGCTCTGGAGCCGACCTTCGGCGGCATCAATCTGGAAGACGTGAAGTCGCCGGAATGCTTCGAGATCGAGGAACAGTTGAAGGCGCGCATGCGCATTCCCGTGTTCCATGACGATCAGCATGGCACCGCGATCATCGTGGCCGCCGCCGTTCTGAACGCGCTGGAGATTGCAGACAAGCGCATCGAAGAGGTGAAGATCGTCACCTCCGGCGCGGGCGCTGCTGCGCTTGCCTGTCTCAACCTGCTGGTTTCACTCGGCGCAAAGCCGGACAACATCTGGATCACGGACCGCTACGGCGTCGCCTATGTCGGCCGTGCGGAAGAGATGGATCGCTGGAAGGCGCCCTATCTCAAGGAAACGGAGCTTCGTACGCTGGCCGATGTGATCGGCGGTGCCGATGTGTTCCTCGGCCTGTCCGCTGCCGGCGTTCTGAAGCCTGAGCTTCTAGCCGAAATGGCCGAGAAGCCGCTGATCCTAGCTCTGGCCAATCCGACGCCCGAGATCATGCCGGAACTGGCACGCTCAGCACGTCCCGATGCCATGATCTGCACCGGGCGCTCGGACTTTCCCAACCAGGTCAACAACGTCCTCTGTTTCCCCTACATCTTCCGCGGCGCGCTGGATGTCGGCGCAACCGCGATCAACGAAGACATGAAGATGGCGGCAGTACGCGCCATCGCAGCACTCGCCCGCGAAGAACCATCCGACGTTGCCGCCCGAGCTTATTCCGGCGACACGCCGATGTTTGGACCGGACTTCCTGATCCCGTCGCCCTTCGATCCTCGCCTGATCCTCCGCATTGCGCCGGCTGTCGCGGAAGCTGCGGCGCAAAGTGGCGTGGCGCGGCGGCCGATCACCGACATGCCGGCCTATCTCGACCGGCTGAACCGCTTCGTGTTCCGCTCCGGCCTGGTGATGAAGCCGATCTTCTCGGCCGCGAAAAGCGCCGGCGCAAAGCGCGTCATCTATGCCGACGGTGAAGACGAACGCGTTCTGCGTGCGGCCCAGGTTGTTCTGGAAGAAGGCCTGGCCAAACCGATCCTCGTCGGCCGTCCAGCCGTCATCGAAACTCGCCTCGCCCGCTATGGTCTGAAGATCCGGCCGGGCGTCGACTTCGAGATCATCAATCCGGAAGACGATCCGCGGTATCGCGATTATGTGGAAACACTGATCGCTAGAGCCGGCCGTCGTGGCGTGACTCTGGAAGGCGCACGCAGCCTGGTCCGCACCGACACCACCGTGATCGCAGCGATCGCGCTCATTCGTGGTGATGCCGATTCCATGATCTGCGGCCTGTCCGGTCGCTTCGAGCGCCACATCCGCTATGTGCGCCTGATCATCGGCGCCAGCGAGGAAACGCGCGATCGCGATCTTTCGGCCTTGTCGATGCTGATCTCGCCCAAGGGCGTGACCTTCTACACCGACACCTATGTCACCGTGGATCCGTCGGCAGAAGAGATCGCCGAGATGACGATGCTCGCGGCCGAAGAAATCCGGCGCTTCGGCATCGAACCCAAGCCTGCGATGCTGTCCTTCTCCAATTTCGGCTCTCGCGATACCGACTCGACGCTGAAGATGCGTCAAGCAGCGCGCATCCTAAAAAGCCGCGCGCCGGACCTTGAATGCGACGGCGAAATGCATGCGGACTCGGCGCTTTCGGAAACGCTGCGCAACCGCATCTATCCGCATTCGACGCTGAAGGGCGAAGCCAACCTCTTGGTTTTCCCGAACCTCGATGCCGCCAACATCACCATGAACACCGTGAAGATGATGACGGATGCGCTGCATGTCGGGCCGATCCTGCTCGGCACGGCCAAGCCCGCGCATATCCTCACCCCGTCGGTGACCTCGCGTGGCATCGTGAACATGACGGCGCTGGCCGTGGTGGAAGCATCGCAGCGCCTGCATCATCCCGCAGCGATCTGACGAAGAATTCACAGGCACATGCGAGCTTTGGCATAGGCTTGCCGCAATCGTCGTCGAGCGTGTTTCGGAATGGAGGCACGGACGTCTATGGCGTGGAGACAATGGCCGAGTTTGACAGGCGCACTAGCGGCTCTGCTGCTGACGGCTTCGCTCGCGCCAAGTCAGGCCCTCGCCGCCTCGCCTCAGCTTTGCCGACAGCTGGAAGCCGAACTGGCGGCTACGGGTAAGGGCAGTCAAAGCTCGGCCAAGGCGCGCGAATATGACCGCGCCATCACCGAGCAGGAACGGCAGCTTGCCCTTACCGAAGGCGAATGGCAGCGTGCGGATTGCGGCTATGGCTTCGACGGCGGAGCCGATCGCGTCTGCCGTCAGATCGAAGACACGCTGGCGCGAATGGAACGGAATTACGCCGAGTTGCAGCGCGAGCGCGCGCGGCTGGGTTCAAGCCGCAGCAGCCCTGTCGAGCGCCAGCGCATCCAGCGGGCCATCGATGATGCCGGCTGTCATGAGCCTGCACCCAAGCCGCAGGAAGTCGCCGTTCCACGCCCATCTCAGCCCGAGCCGTCACAAGACCGCCTGCGCACGATCTGCGTCCGAACATCCGACGGCTATTTCTTCCCGATGTCTTATGGTGTGACTCGAGACGACTTTGCGCGCGATGCCAAGGCGTGCCAGGCGACCTGTCCGTCCACGGAGATGCGGCTCTACTACCACAAGGTGCCGGATCAGGACGCGGCCGAGATGGTGTCAGCGGACAAGAACGAACCCTATTCCGCTTTGCCGACGGCCAATCTCTACCGCAACCAGCCGCAAAGCGGTGCATCCGCCTGCGCCCCCGCTGCCCCAGAACCAACGATCGCCAGCGTTCCGGATCAACCCGCTGCCAACGTACCGACGCAGAACACGCCGGCCGCGCCACCTCCAACTGCGCCATCAGCTGCACCGGTAACAGCCAGCCCGTCTATTCAGGTGCTGCCGGATCAAAGCGCCCAGCAAAAGCAAGCTCCGTCCGTGACGGCGGCTCGACCCAAGAGCGAGGAACCCAAGGTGCTGGCTTCGCCGGCTCAGGAAGAAGCGGAAAAAGCGCCGGCCATCCCGACCGTGCGCCCGCCGGAACCGGCGCCGGCGCGGTCGATGTCCGACGCGGACAAGCGCGTCAGGGTCGTCGGGCCAACGTTCCTGCCCGCCCAAGAAGGGGCAATAAATCTGCGAGCTCCGGGCCGGACAGGCGCCCAGTAAGCGCAAGTCGGAGCGGCATGAACAGCGCCTTACCTTTGCGGCCGCTCTGCGCCTTCACGGCATCGGTCCAGATTTTCCAGGTGCCGCGATCCCACGGCTCGGGCGGAAGCAGATCGAACGCCTCAGACACGAAGCCGCGATCCTCGTCAGACAGGCTCTCAGCAGTATCCGGACCTTCTCGGACGATCCGCCACCAGGTTGCGGCGTCGGCAACGGTCTCCAGATTGCCCCGCACAGCCAGCCAAAACGCCTCGGCCTGCGGACCATCAATGTCCAATTCAGCCAAACGCGTCTGAACCTCGGTGAATGGCATCTGGTGGATCAAAGCGCGATTGAGCGTTCCGACCTCAGCCGGATCGAACTTCGCAGCGGACTTGGAGGTTGCAGCGGGATCGAAGCGCGCAGCAAGCTCTTCCATCGTGGCAACCGGCTGCACGCTTTCCGACGTTCCGATCAGAACTGCCAGCGAGGCCACGGCCATCGGCTCAATGCCCGACTCACGTAAGCCCGTGATCGACAAAGCACCTGTGCGCTTGGAAAGGCCTTCGCCGCTGGCCGTGGTCAGCAGATTGTGGTGTCCGAAAGCCGGCGGTTCGGCTCCCAACGCTCGGAACAAGGCAATCTGCGCGCCGGTATTCGTCACATGGTCGTCGCCACGAATGATGTGCGTGATGCCCATCTCGATGTCATCGGCCACCGACGGCAGCGTATAAAGATAGGTGCCGTCCTCGCGCACGAGAACCGGATCGGACATGGAGGCGAGATCCACCGTCTGCGGTCCGCGCACGACATCATCCCAATGCACTTCGGTACGCCTTGGGGCGAATGGATCATCCGCAAAGTTGGGCAGGAGAAAGCGCCAATGCGGCTTGCGCCCGTCGGCTTCCAGCGCGCTGATCTCGTCAGCCGTCAGCTTCAGCGCTTCACGGCCGTAGACTGGCGGCAAGCGGCGCGACAGCCGGATCTTGCGGCGACGCTCAAGCTCTTCAGCCGTTTCATAGCAGGGATAAAGCAGCCCGGCCGCCTTCAGCTTGGCCACCGCGGCATCATAGATCGCAAAGCGCTTGGACTGGTACTCGATTGCCGACGGCTTGATTCCCAGCCATGCGAGATCGGTCAGGATCGCGTCGGCATGTTCCTGTTTTGAGCGCGCAACATCCGTGTCATCGAAACGCTGGATCAGTTGCCCGCTCGTCTTCAAGGCGAACAGCCAGTTGAACAGCGCGGTGCGCGCATTCCCGATATGGATCATGCCCGTCGGAGACGGCGCGAAGCGAACGATTGTTGTCATGAGGTGCGGCGTAGCTCCAAGCCGGTTCCACCGCAAGCATTTGATCGCGTTGAGCCTCTATCGCGTACCCCAGCGATCGCGAAACACCAGTTCGTCCAGCGGCAAACGCTGCCGCCAGCCTTTCACCGCGAGCTCCGGCTCCTCATAGAGCGCATCGACATAGCCAAGGCAAAGCCAGGCGATGATCTCGATCCGCTCGGGAATGCCCAGCAGGTCGCGCACGTCGGCATCCCGGAAAATGCTGACCCAGCCGACGCCAACCCCTTCTGCCCGCGCCGCTAGCCAAAGGTTCTGGACCGCGCACACAGTCGAAAACGCATCCATGCGGGGATTGTGCGTCCGTCCAAGCACCACCGGTCCCGCACGATCGGGGTCACAGGTCACGCAGATGCTGAGCGGCGCCTTGCGGATGCCTTCGAGCTTCAGACTGCGATAGCGGTTGCGCTGCGCATCGGGAAACATCGCGACAGCCTCGTCATTGGCGCGCGAAAAAGCCTGCCACGCACGCTCCTTCACTTGCTCGTCGCTCACCAGGATGAAGCTCCAAGGCTGCATGAAACCGACGGACGGCGCGGCATGCGCTGCCTGCAGCAAGCGCGTGACCACATCATCAGGCAGGGGTTGCGGCAGGAACTGATCGCGCACGTCGCGTCGCGTTTCGATCGCCTTGTAAACGGCGTCGCGCTCATCGGGCGAAAAGCGAGCAGCGGGCGCAAGGCCGCCGCGGCAAGGCTGGTTTGGCATCGTTTGTCCCCAACAATGCAGACGCCGTCCCCAACAGGAGACAGCCAGAACAACCTGCCGCCGTCCGCGCGGATCGGTCTATCCTGTCAGGCCGGTCTTCTGGCTCGGCTTCAACCGCATTCGCTGCCGCCTTCCCGGGTTTGACCCCAGTGGCACGATGAAGCCTGCGTCAGCCTCACAGCGTTGGGCACGCTCCGGTTTTGCACCGGATTCCCGATTCTCCGGCATGGCACCGGCACCTGACGATGAAGTTTATGCGTGAGCCTTAGCCACCTCGCAAGAGGCTACATGCTGCTCCGGTTCAGCCGCATCTCCTTGCCGGCCTCGATCAACTCGAAGCCGAACTGCTCATAGAGGCCATGTGCGTCGGACGTTGCCAGCGCCCACGCCGTGACTGTGCGCAGGTCCGGATGCTCCAGCAGTGCTGCAACCAGAGCCTTGCCAATCCCCTTGCCACGATGCTCCGGCCAGACAATCACGTCGGATATCCGCGCAAACAGCGCCTTGTCGCCGTATGCACGTGCAAACCCGACCTGCTCGCCATCAATCAGGGCGATCGCACAGATCGAGTTCGCAAAGGCGACTTCGTGCAAGGCATCCGTTCGTCCCGCGCCCCAATAGCTGTCCCGCAGCAACTTCGAGGTGCGAGGAACATCGAGCTCTGCAAGGTCGAAGCTGATCTCGACTTCGCTCATCCCCGGTCGCGGAAGCGGTTGGTGATTGGATAGCGGCGGTCGCGGCCGAAATTCTTGCGCGTGATCTTCACGCCCGGTGCCGCCTGCCGACGCTTGTATTCGGCAAGGTAAAGCAGGTGCTCGATGCGCTGAACGGTTTCCGCCGAATGGCCCTTCGCCACAATCTGCTGTACGCTCATCTCGTTCTCGACCAAACATTCCAGGATGTCGTCGAGCACGGGATAGGGCGGCAGCGAATCCTGGTCGGTCTGGTTCTCGCGCAATTCGGCCGAAGGCGCCTTGTCGATGATGTTGACCGGGATGACCTCGCCCGATGGCCCCATCGCACCCGCCGGAACATGCGCATTGCGCCAGCGCGCGATCGAATAGACCTGCATCTTGTAGAGATCCTTGATCGGGTTGAAGCCGCCATTCATGTCGCCGTAAAGCGTGGCGTAACCGACCGACATCTCGCTCTTGTTGCCGGTCGTGACCACCATCGAGCCGAACTTGTTCGACACCGCCATCAGGATCACGCCGCGCGTACGCGATTGCAGATTTTCTTCCGTGATGCCTTCCTTCGTGCCCGCAAAGGTCTCGGCTAGGGATGACAAGAAGCCTTCGACCGGCTCGGAAATCGGAACGATGTCATAGCGGCAGCCGAGCGCTTCGGCGCAAGCCTTGGCATCGGTCAGCGATTCCTCCGACGTGTAGCGGTAAGGCAGCATGATTGCATGCAGCCGTTCTTCGCCCAGCGCATCTGCGACAAGGGCGGCACACACCGCCGAATCGATGCCGCCGGAAAGGCCGAGCACGACGTTCTTGAAGCCGTTCTTGTTCACATAATCGCGCAGTCCCAGCATACAGGCGAGGTAATCGGCTTCCTCGCCCTGCGGCAGCTTTGCCATCGGGCCGCTGTCGCAGACCCAAACGCCATCGCGGCGCTTCCAGGTCACGACCGCAACCGTTTCCTCGAACTCGGACAGCTGGAAAGCCAGCGACTTGTCGGCCTCGATGCCAAAGGAGGCGCCGTCGAACACCAACTCGTCCTGACCGCCGAGCTGGTTGGCCCACACCATCGGCAGACCGCTTTCGATGACCTGCCGGATCACCGTCTGCTGCCGGACATCCATCTTGCCGCGATAATAGGGTGAGCCATTCGGCACGAGGAGGATCTCGGCCCCACTCTCGGCCAGAGTCTCGCAAACGCCCAGCTGGCCCCAGATGTCCTCGCAGATCGGGATACCGATCCGCACACCGCGGAAGTTTACCGGTCCAGGCATGTGCGGGCCCGGCTGGAACACGCGCTTCTCGTCGAACTCGCCATAGTTCGGCAGGTCGAGCTTGAACCGCTCGCCCAAGATCTCGCCGTTATCGGCCACGATCACGGAATTATGGACGCCACTCGTGCGCTTCAGCGGGGTGCCGATGATGACACCGGGTCCGCCATCCGCCGTGTCCTTCACAAGCTCGCGCGCCGCGCGCTCGCAGGCATCCACGAAGGCGGGCTTGAGAACGAGGTCTTCCGGCGGATAACCGGCGATGAAAAGCTCGGTGTAGAGAACGATGTCCGCGCCCTGCCCGGCTGCCTCCTTGCGCGCCTTACGCGCCAATTCGAGGTTGCCGGATATGTCGCCAACCGTCGGATTCAGCTGCGCAATCGCGACACGGAGAACATTGAGCGGAGAAGAGTCTGATTGTGTCTGAGCCATATCAATGATCTAGCGCGCGACTTATGAGCCTGCAATTGCCGTCTTCCAGAGAAAAGAGTAGGCAACACGCAATTCATCTGGTCAGGACATCGCCATGTCGCTTTTACCGGCAATCATGGCCCATGCTTGCGACCCGTTTGACGCAAGATGAAGTCGCTGACGCATGGATACTGAACACTTCCGATGATTGATGCCGTTGACTCCTTTGTCCGTGAATACGGCATCCTTGCTGTATTCGCTGGAAGCGCGGCGGAAGGCGAAAGCGTCGCGATCGTCGGCGGCTTCTTCGCCCACCAGATGCTGTTGCCGCTGTGGCAGACCTATGTCGCGGCGCTGATCGGCACCTTTATCGGCGACACCGCCTATTACCTCTTCGGCAAGTGGTTTGCGGATCATCGCTGGGTCACGAAAATGCGTGGCAAGCCAGGCTTCAAGCATGCCATGCGCCTGGCGCAAACGCGTCCCCGCGCATTCGTCTTCTTCAACCGCTATGCCTATGGCCTGCGGCTGCTCGGCGGGGTTTGCTGTGGTCTTGCCAAGATCGATTGGGGCACGTTCCTGATCTACAACGTGCTGTCGTCGATCGTCTGGGCGACGCTCTTCGTGGGGATCGGCTACTTCTTCGGGCTTGGCGCGGAAGCGCTGATCGGCGACGCATTGCACGAACACCAGCGCGTCATCATCGCCGTCGCCATCATCCTGGCCGTCACGCTCCTGGTGGTGGTCGTCGTGCGCAAGGTCATGGCGCGCGAAAAGCAGAACGACGCTTGAGCGTCAGACTGGCGCCACCGGAACGTCATCCGATGACCTTTCATGCTGCGGAAGGTCATCGGCGATCTCGTAGAAGTCGCCCTTGTCGGCCGTGAAGATGTGCATGGCAGGTTCGAGCCCGGAGGGCTGATCGAACAGACCTGCCATCACCGATGTGACATCGGATTGAACTGCCTTCCAGAACAAGGCCGAGCCGCACATCTTGCAGAAGCCACGCTTGGCGAAGGCGCTCGCCTCATACCACGAGACGTTCTCCGCGCCCTCGGCCGAAAGCTGGTCGTCAGCCACCTCAGTGGCCGCGTAATACAGGCCGGTCTGCTTGCGGCACTGCGAGCAATGGCAAAACACGACGCCGCGCAAGGCGCCGCGCGCGGTGACACGCACCTGGCCGCACAGGCATGAACCCGTGTGAGCGAGATGGGAGTCACCGTATTGCGTCATGATTCTAACCGTTAACCGCCTTCTTCTGCTGCGGCGTTTCCGCCTTCTTCAGCAACTCGCTGACCAGGAACGCCAGCTCCACGGCCTGTTCGGCATTGAGACGCGGATCGCAATGGGTGTGGTAGCGATCCTGCAGTTCGTCGTCGCGGATAGCACGCGCCCCGCCGGTGCATTCGGTGACGTTCTTGCCGGTCATCTCGACATGGATGCCGCCCGGATAAGTACCCTCGGCGCGATGCACCTCGAAGAAGCTCTGCACTTCCTTGAGGATGCGGTCGAACGGCCGCGTCTTGTAGCCGGCAGCGGTCACCGTGTTGCCGTGCATCGGATCGCAGGACCAGACGACCTTGCGGCCTTCCTTTTCCACAGCGCGAACCAGCTTCGGCAAATGATCGCCAACCTTGTCGGCACCGAAGCGCGCGATCAGCGTCAAACGACCCGCTTCGTTCTCCGGATTGAGCAAATCGCAAAGCTCGATCAGGCCATCGGGTGTCAGCGAAGGACCGCATTTTAAACCGAGCGGGTTCTTGATGCCGCGGCAATATTCGATATGGGCGTGATCCGGCTGGCGCGTACGGTCGCCGATCCAGATCATGTGGCCCGACGTCGCGTACCAATCGCCGGACGTCGAATCTACGCGTGTCAGCGCCTGTTCGTAACCGAGCAAAAGTGCTTCATGGCTGGTATAGAAATCCGTCTCGCGCAGTGCGTAGTTGCTTTCCGAGGTGATCCCCACCGCACGCATGAAGTCCATGGTCTCGGTGATGCGGTTGGCGAGCGCCTCATATTTTGCTGCCTGCGGGCTGTCGGCCACGAAGCCCAGCATCCACTTGTGGACGTTTTCCAAGCTGGCATAGCCGCCCTGCGCGAAAGCGCGCAGCAGGTTGAGCGTCGCGGCCGACTGGCGATACGCCATTTCCTGGCGCGCAGGATCGGGAATGCGCGACTTCTCGTCGAACTCGATGCCGTTGATGATGTCGCCGCGATAAGACGGCAGAGAAACCTCGCCCTTGGCTTCGATGTCGGACGAGCGCGGCTTGGCGAACTGACCGGCGATGCGGCCGACCTTCACCACCGGCTGCGCGCCGGCATAGGTCAGCACGACCGACATCTGCAGGAACACGCGGAAGAAGTCGCGGATATTGTCCGCACCATGCTCGGCAAAGCTTTCGGCACAGTCGCCACCCTGGAGCAGGAAGGCCTCACCATTGGCAACGGAGGCGAGCTGCTTCTTCAGCTTGCGCGCTTCACCTGCAAAAACGAGCGGCGGAAACGTAGCAAGACGAGCCTCTGTCTCTTCCAGCACGGCCATGTCTGGATAGGACGGGACCTGTTGGATCGGCTTGGCTCTCCACGAATTCGGCGACCACTTCGTCATCACTGCACCTATTTGGCTTTGCGGCGCTCTCTAATTGCCCGCATCTTCTCCGTTGTTGGGAAGTGCCGGTCCTATACAGGAAGGTTAAGAACCATGCCAGCCCGGCTAAGGATCAAGACCGGTTGACGATCAAGAAACGCGTTCGCCGTTCTTCAGCCGGTAGCTTGGCGAATACATCGTGACGAGTTCTTCGGCAGTTGTGGGATGAACCGCCATGGTGCGGTCAAACGCATCCTTGGTCAGCTTGGCCTTGATCGGAATACCGAGGAGCTGCGCCATCTCACCCGCATCCGGACCAATGATGTGCGCTGCGACAACCACCTTGGTTGCGGCGTCGACGAGCAGTTTCATGATCATGCGCTCGTCCCGACCGGCAAACGAGGTCTTCATCGGACGGAAGGCGGCGCGATAGACTTCCAGCTCGGGATAGGTCTTGGCCGCCTCTTCTTCCGTCATGCCAACCGTGCCGATCTCCGGCTGCGAAAACACGGCCGTCGGAATGATCTCGTGGTCAGGCCGGGTCGGATTATCGTGCCAATGCGTTTCCACGAAGCACATGGCTTCATGGATGGCGACCGGCGTGAGCTGGACCCGGTTCGTCACATCGCCGATCGCCCAGATGTTGTCGATCGAAGTGCGAGAATAGTCGTCCACCGGGATGGCACCGTTGTGGCCGAGTTCGAGCCCAAGCGCTTCCAACCCAAGTCCTTCGGTGTTCGGCAGGCGTCCGATTGCCATCAGCACTTGGTCAGCGCAGATAATGTTGCCGTCAGACATTTCGGCATCCAGCCGGCCGTCCTCGCGCCTCGCAATCGACTTGAACATCGTGTGGCAAAGGATTCGAATGCCTTTGCTTTGCATTTCGTTCTGCAGGTGCTCGCGCAGCTCCATGTCGAATCCGCCAAGGATGCGCTGGCCGCGATAAACGACGGTCGTATCGACGCCCAGGCCGTGGAAGATGTTGGCAAATTCCACGGCAATATAGCCGCCGCCGACAATCACGATCGATTTCGGCAGTTCCTTCAGGTCGAACACGTCGTCGGAATAGATCGCCAGTTCAGATCCCGGCAGTGACTCGTGCGGATTGGGGCGAGCACCAGTGGCGATCAGGATCGTGTCGGCTGTGACGGTCTTGCCCGACGCCAGCTGCACCGTGTGCTTGTCCTTCAGCGTCGCGCGCTCGTCAAAGATCGTGACATCCGTCCGGTCGAGCCCACCGCGATAAACCTGCTCCAGCCGTTCGATCTCGCGATCCTTGTTGGCGATCAGGGTTGCCCAGTCGAAGCTGGTTTCGCCAACGGTCCAGCCATAGGCCGGCGCATCGGCGAACTTCTCGGAGAACTGCGAGGCATAAACCATCAGCTTCTTCGGCACGCAGCCGCGAATCACGCAGGTCCCGCCGAAGCGGTATTCTTCTGCAATGGCGACCTTCTTGCCCAATTGTGCCGAAACACGCGCTGCCCGCACACCACCAGAGCCACCACCGATAACGAAGAGGTCGAAGTCATAGGCCATGAAGCTGAAATCCTGCGTGGTGGTTGATGGCTAGAGGTATGAGCAGCGCGGAAAAAGAAAAGCCCGGACAGTGCCGGGCTTCGCTGATCGTCCAGAAAGAATGCTA
>DCDI01000012.1 GCA_002316345.1 Phyllobacteriaceae bacterium UBA1059
GACGGGGATGCCGTGCGCGCGTCCGGCAAGCACGCAGGCCCCGATGATCGCCGGGGTGACAACGCCCTTGGCATAGTCGGACAGGATGATTGCGTCGCAGGTTGCTGCGGCTGCCTCGATCCGCTGGACCAACTCCTCCTCCACAGCACGCGCAATGGCGGGCGCGCCTTCGCGGTCGGCGCGCAGAAGGTGGTTGTCGCCGGCAATGAAGCGAGTCTTCTCGATGGTCGGCCAGCCCGGGTAAGTGACGAGATGGTTTTCGAGATTGGCGTCCCGGTCGAACAGGATATCGATGCGCCGGGCGGCATCGTCGGCGCCGACCACCCCGACCAGGCAGCCGATCCCGCCCAGGCTCGACACATTCGTCGCGACATTGCCTGCGCCGCCGACGGCCCAGTAATCGGACTGGATGCGCAACACGAGCGCCGGTGCTTCCGGTGACACACGCTCCACCGATCCTCGAACGAAATGGTCGAGCATGATGTCGCCGACGACTAGAATGCGTTTGCCGTGAAAATCATCGACGATCATGCTGCATCCCCCTACGCAGTGCCGAACAATGCATGGGCCGTCCGATCGAGCTCGGCATAGGCCAGAAACAGGTGGTAGAGCGTGCTAGCGGGAACTGCTGACACACACGCTTTCCCTTCGGCGGTGATATGGTCGATCCACCCGCCCTGCGGGGCTGGGGCGATGTAATGCGTCCACAGGGCATCCAGGGCCTGGAAGATGTCTGGATGCGGCCACTGGCCTGTTGTTTCACCGCGGGTGATGAGCGCCTTGATGCGCTCGGTTTGCGGCCAGGATCGATGGCCGGATGCAAGGATGCGGCCGTCGCGAGCCACCTCGTCATGGATCAGGGCTGAGCCGGGTGCGAGACCGTATGTTTCGGCGAATGCAAGCAGGCAGGCCGGTATGCTTGGCTCGACGGCATATCCCAGCTGCCGTGCCCGATGCAGGAGCCAGACCCATTCATAGTGATGGCCGGGCTCAAGACGGTCGCCTGTTTCATCCGCCGGCGCATGCCAGTTTTGGTCGAAGTGTTCGCCGAGCGTGCCTGTTTCGGCATCGAAGAGGTGGGTCTCGAACAGCCTCAACAGCATCCGGATCACCCGGTCGGATTGCTCGGTCGGCATGACTTCATGCAGCGCGAGGACGGATTCCAGCATATGCATGTGCGGGTTTTGAAGTTGTCCGCCGCGGTCGGGCAACCGGCAAAGGAAGCCTTGGCCATCGGCGCGCGCGAAGCGGGTCTCGATCATCGCCAGCGTGTCACGGGCGAGCGCAAGCGCTTCATGTTCGCCGCTTGCCTTGTGCCACCAGACCAGAGCGAGGATGACGAAGGCTTGGTCGTAGAGGTCGACTTCGCTGTCCACCACGCCGCCGGCCTCGCCCATCTTGACCACCCAGCCGCCGGCATGATCGCGTCCGTGGCGTAGAAGGAAGTCGACACCGTGTCGCGCAGCCGGAAGCATGTCGGGAACGCCGAGGATGTGCGCGTGCGAGAACACGTAGATCTGGCGCGCATGAACACGCACGCGCTTGAAGCCAGGCCGTGCCGGTCGACCGTCGAGCGAAAGGCATTCCACCACACCGCCATCCGGCGACAGGCCGGTGGTGGACCAGAACGGCAAGGCGAGGTCCAGCATCCAGGTCTTGAAGCGGTGGAATGCGAGGCCGACCAAGGCATTCGCATTCGGCACGATAGAGGTGGGGAGCATCGGGGATGAAGCGAGCGTCATGCGGCTGCTCCCGGTGCAAAGACGTGCCAGAGCTTGGCGACGTCGGCCCTGGCTTCCGCGATGACAGCGCATCGTTCGGCGTCGGGGATCCCTTCTGCATAGGCCAGCATCGCGAGCTCGGCGCATCGCTTTCCATCGATCGACAAGGGATCCGCCAGCCATTGTTCGCGCCCGACCGAAGCCATGAAGGAGCGCAGCTTGCGGTCCCATTCGAGCGCGAGAACGGGCACGCCATAGGAGTAAGCGGCGATCACCGCATGCATGCGATGGGCCAGCATCACGTCGAAACCGGCAATGTGTCGGCACAACTCGCCTGGCGTCCTTTGATCGAGGAAGCTGATATCTGCGGGGCTTTCGAGCGAGGTCAGACGCGGTCGCAACCGCGCTGCAAAGGCGACGTCTTCCGGGCTGCCATTGGTGAAGACGCGGACCGTGAAACCCAGTCTGATCAGGCGGGAGGCCGCTTCCACGAACCACTCTTCGAGCGCGCGCGGTGAAGGCGCCTTGTCGGAATGGTAGCGGATGGCGATGGGACTGATGATGCCGAGGCCGGCAACCGGGCGACTGCCCGCCTTTCGTTGCGGCGCAGGCGCATCGGAAACCTCGCTCGCTAGGAGGCCCGGATCGCGCACGACCTGCGCGATATGGCCTGTTGCCGGAGCCAGCAGCTTGTCCCAAACCGCCTTCGAATCCTGATCGCGCACGAAAACCGCGCGAAGCGCCGGGCTGGCAAAGGCGCGCCGCAAACGCTGCAAGCCAGCTTTGCTGAAGTAAGAGCCAGCACCACAGGCATAGATCGTCACGGGAAGGTTGCGGCGTTCCGCTTCGGCAATGGCGAGCGGCAGCTTGGTCGGGAAGTTGAGGTCGATATCCGAAATGAGATTGCCGCCGCCGATCACGACGCCGGTCGCACCTTCCAGCCCGTCGGCGTAATGCGGCCGCCATTTCATCGATGCGCTGAGGGCGAGCGGCAGCCGCACGGCTTTGCGCCGTAATGCGTCCGGCAGACTGTCCAGCACTGTCAGCGCGCCGCTTCGCCCTGTCATGACGTCGCCGAAGCGGGTTCGCGCTGCGAGGTCGATCGACTGTGTGGCGGGATCGGCGCCAAGCGCGATCAGCGCTGCTTCCAGGCATTCGGACAGGATGCCATCACCGAGATTGGGGCTGTACTTCACATTGAAACAGCGCAGCACCACGGCCGGTCCGAAAGAAGCCGACGGCACCTGCCTCCACTCAGCCTCGCGTGGGGTACTGGCTTCGATGANNCGCTCATGCTGTCACCGGACGATAAAGGAGGCTTCGCTCGTGGCTGGTCAGGCGCTCAACAATGAGCAGAGTGCCGGCATAAGCGAGAGCGCCGGACACGATCTGCAGCGCCAGAACGGACCAGAGCGCCCGATTCTCCTCCGTTGCGATCGCTTGCGCGGAAGTGACCGCCACCGCCATGGCCACTAAGGCTGGTAGGATAGGAAAGGCCCGGCGAAGGACGCGATCGAACGCGACACCGGCATAGCGGCTTTGCAGCCGGACTTGGAAGGAGAGTGAAACCCCGGCCGCGATACATTGTCCGACCGCCACGGCAAGGATGCCGAAGGGCGCGCAGACGAGCACCAGCACCAAAGCCAGAAGGGCGTTAAACAGCGAAACCGGAGGCATCCGCCGGACCTCGCCCATGGTTGCCAGAAGCGGCTCTGTGACGAAGCCCGGCATCAGCAGCAGCTGACGGATGGCGATAAGGGAGGCAACGGCGGCAGCCGGCGTCCAGGCTGGGCCGAGCACCACCTCGATCACATTGCCTGAGACCAGCGCCAGACCGAGGAATATCGGCGCTGAGGTCGCGAGCAGGATGGGGTGGATGTATTCGGCCTCGCGGGCGAGAAACCGCTGCTGCGCGCCCCGCTCATCGGTCTGCGTCAGGGAGCGGCTGCAGTTCTTCCAGGCAATGACCTGAACGGTTTCTGCCAGAACCTCCGAAAGGGAAACGACGAGCCGCTCTGCGGCGCGAAACAGGCCGGTGCTTGCCGGACCCAGCAGGAATCCGATGATGAAGGTCGCGCCGTAAGACCGGAAGAAGGCAATCAGCCTGGTGGCCAGGATCTGACGCGAGAATTCGATGAGTTCCGATGCGGTCGCTCTATCCAGCCGGATCAGGCGCGGCGCGCCGATGAGCGAGACAAAAGCCAGCAGACTGAAGATCTGGCACGCAAGTCGTCCGTAAACGAGCGACAGGAGGCCGAAACCGGCGTTCAAACTGGCCAGCGAACAGGCGAGGCCGAATAACTCGCCGAGGATCTGAACCATCGAGAGAGCCCGGACGCGTGCACTTCGGATCATCCCCCCCGCCTGCACGGAGCTGATGCCCGCGGGCAGCAGCCATAATGCAAAGAAGGCCAGCAACCAGCCCATCTCACTTGTCGCAAAGAGTGAGGCGGCCACGGTCGCGGCGGCGAAACATATGGACGTGGAGACAAGGCCGCTGATCAGGGCGGCCGTCGTAGCGGATGCTACGGCGGTAGGACTGCGCGAAGACAGAACATATTCCCGCCAGCCGGCTTCGCCGAGTTTCGCCAGAAGGATCGCCACAACCGATCCGAGCGCGAACATGCCGAACTGCGCGGGAGCCAGCACGCGGGCCGCCACGATGAAGATGACGAACTGGCTGACCTGCATGAAGGTCCGGGCCGATATGAAATACAGGCTATCGCCCGTGCCCAAACGCTTGAGAAGCCGCAGGAAAGCAGCGCTTGTCATGAAGATGCAATCGCGCCGATCTCCTCGGTGCGCCCCTGATGCGACATGGCACGGTTGCGAAGGTCAAGCGGCGACGCGCGCCGTGACTGGATGTATCCGTGCGTGGTTGGACTAAGGCTCGAAACCGCCCGAAAAGGGCAGATACAGTGCCACGGCAGAACACAGCGCCTTGGCGGAAGTGCCGGCATCTTCAATCGGCCATGACCGAAATAAAAGAAGGCAAATGCGCAGCGCTGTCAGGTTTTTCCTGTCAGATTGCAGCGCTTTTACTGCTCTTCCGCATCATCTTTGTTTGTCATTCTGTGTCCGGGTTGATGTTCCCAGGCGTGGATGTTCGCGAGGTGTAATTCCGCTTCAAACGGAAATGCGAGACGTGTGCGCTGCCTGGGAACCATTGTGAGATGGTCGGGCATGGTCGCGAAAACAGCGCTGTTCACACGGCAAGTCCTGGGCAGAGCGTTGGTCGCGGCTTGTCGTGAACCGGTAGTCTATGCGGCGGCGCTGCTTTGCTTTTCCGGCATCGGGTCCGCGCCCGCACTGGCCGACGGGTATCGGCTGGGACCACAGGACAAGCTGCGCATCCGCGTGCTGGAATGGATTGCCGCGAAAGGCACCTACCAGACCTGGGAAGCGCTGGACGGTGATTATACGGTTTCCGAAGCGGGCACGATTTCGATGCCGCTGCTCGGCGCCGTTCCCGCAGCCGGCAAGAGCGCGGAGGAGCTCGGCAGCGAGGTCGGCCTCCTCATGCAGAAGACGACAGGCCTCCAGACGGCTCCGGTCGCTTCGGTTGAAGTTTCGCAGTTTCGTCCCGTTTATGTGAGCGGTGCCGTCTCCAAGCCGGGTGAATATCCTTGGCGGCCGGGCATGGATGTCACGAAAGCCATTAGCCTTGCAGGCGGACGACAGCGGCCTTTCGAAACGTCGCAGCGTCCTGAGCGCGATGTCATCACGCAAATGGGCGTCATCACGTCGATCGATCTGGAAATCGTCCGCATGTTGGCCCGCCGTGCGCGCTTGTCGGCAGAGGCGGCGGACGCAGCCGACATCGCCTTTCCGCAGCCGATCACCAGCCATGCGACCGGCAGCCAGATCATGGCAGAAGAGCGTGCGATCCTCGGCTCGCGTCGTGAGAAGCTTGCGCGCCAGGTCGCGGCCATCGACGCGCTGAAAAGCTTGCTGCAGACCGAAATCGACACGTTAGGAGCCAAAACGCACGTCCTTGAGCGGCAGCTGGAATCCAGCAAGTCGGAGTTGGCCAGTGTCACAGGCCTTGTAAAGCAGGGTATTGCGCCAGCGAACCGTCAGTTCGAAATGGATCGTGTGCTGGGCAACATTCAGGCGCAGCAGCTCGATCTCGCGACAAGCCTCGTTCGCGCCCGGCAGGGAATCGCAAACGCTGAACGCGACAAGATCGCGCTTGTGGAAGACCAGCGGCTGCAGGTCGCCCGCGACATACAGGATACGCAGGCTTCCATCGACCAGCTCGGCGAACGCCGTCTGACGGCTGAGCGGCTTGTGTTCGAGGCCAGCTCGATTGCAGCGCGCGGCAGCATCGAAGCTTTCCTCAACCAGCAGTCCAATTTTAAGATGACTATTGCCCGCACCGTCGAAGGCAAGACGGTCCGTCTGACGGCATCGGCCGACACGCCGGTCATGGCTGACGACGTCGTGGAAATCGTGGAAATGCCGCCCGTTGAGGCAAGCGTCGGCGCCATCACGACACAGCCCTTTGAGGTGCCCGCTGCACCGGCACTGGATGACCAAACAGCTGTGGCGGGAGCGCAGGAATGATCCCCGTCACGCTTCAGCCAACGCTCGGAATGCCAGCCCAGCCGTTGACTGAGGCGGAGCACGTTTCGCTACGCGACGTTGTCGACTTCATTCGCAAGGAGTGGCTGATCATCGGCCTGTGCGTGTTGACGTTTACCGTGCTCGGCGTGACCTATGCGGCAACCGCTCTGCCGACCTACACGGCCGAAGCGAGGCTCATCATCGACACCTCCCAGTCGCGTCTCGTTTTGCAGGAAGCAGATTCCGTGTCGCTGGCCATGGAGTCCGCGCGCGTCGACAGCGAGGTCGAGCTGGTCAAGTCGCGCTCCATCGCGCTTGCCGTGATCGAAAAACTCGGGTTGGTGGACGAGGCCGAATACAACGCCGAACCCGGTCTTTTGACGAGGATCCGTCGGTCAATCAAGGCGGCCTTCGAGGACATGCCTTCGATCGAGGGCAACGAGGTGGATGCGCGGCTGCGTGGCGCTATGGGCGCTTATGCCGCCCGTCTTGGCGTCCGCCGTCTTGGTCAGTCTTATGTGCTCGAAATCTCGTATTCCTCGTCCTCGGCAGCGCGGGCCGCGCAGATCACCAACGCGATCGTCGATGCCTATATCGCCGCAAAGGTCGAATCCAAGGCGGAAGCCGCGCGACGCGGCGCCAAATGGCTGGAAGGCCGGCTCGACGAGTTGGGCACGCAGGCCAACCAGGCCGCCGCAGCTGTCGAGCAGTTCAGAACCTCGCAGCGTTTGTTCACGTCTCGGACGGATGGTCCGCTGGCCGACCGCGAACTGCGCGACACGAGCACGCAGTTGCAGGCTGCGCGCGGGGAGTCTTCACGGCTGAAAGCGCGGCTCGATGCCGTGGATGCAATCCTGCGATCGGGCGCAATCAGCGAGACCATGGATGCGGATATCGGCGAAACGCCGGTGCTGACCACGCTGCGCCAACGCCTTCTCGATGCGCGCATCCGGCAAGCCGACTTGTCGGCGCGTTACGGAGCAGAGGGCGCGGCACCAAGTGCCGTTGCTGCCGAGATCGAGCAGATCCGCGAGGAGATGCGCAGCGAGCTGACGCGTTTGCGCACCACCTACAAGCTCGAACTCGACACCGCCGAGCGCAACCGCTTGAGCACCGACGACACGCTCGAGCAGATGCTCGATCAGGCGGGCGAAGCCAGTGTTCAATATGTACGGCTGGCTGAGTTGGAAAGCCGCGCGTCTACCTTCCGGCGCATGTACGAGCTCATGCTGCAGCATTTCACGCAGACCGTGCAGCGGGAGTCCTTTCCCGTCTCGGATGCCCGCATCGTCACGCCCGCAGTGCAACCGTTCACGCCGAGCCAGCCAAAAACCACGCTGATCGTCAGCCTGGGTGTCGTGCTCGGGGGCGTTTTGGGTGTCGGTGCTGCGCTTATGCGGCGTGCGCTCGCACCGGGGGTCAGGTCGCGCCGGCAAATCGAAAGCCGCGCGGGCGTGCCTTGCATTGCCGTGCTTCCCCGACCCGGCCGACTGGCCGCGTTGCGCGCATGGATGCGTGGGAAGGAGGTCGAAGAGGATGCCTTCC
>DCDI01000009.1 GCA_002316345.1 Phyllobacteriaceae bacterium UBA1059
CGCGACAATGGCGCGGCTGATGCGGTAGCTCCAGACGATGCCTTCCTCGATCGGATCAAGCGTGTAGCCCGCGCCAAAGATGCGGTTGGCAACGGTCTTGCCGATGACGTCGAGCGGGATCGCCGTTTCGCCAATGGCAGCGCCCATCGCCACGGCCACCAGCAAGAGCAGGAGCGCGCCAAGGCAATAGAGAACTATCCGGCGCTTGTGACCGGAAACCCGGTTTACCGGCGCTCGATCCGATACGAAGAAGCTCATTTGGCCGCGTAAGTCTTTTCCAGACCGTCGACAATGGCCTCGATCCCCATGGGAATGCGAATGCCGGCGTGAACGGCATGGGCGTCAACCACCACGATACGATTTTCCTTCACCGCCTTCATCTGGCTGGTAACCGGATCGCGGCGGAGGAAGTCAAGCTTGACCTGGTAATCATCGGCCGGAAAGCGGCGGCGATCCATACGGGCGATGAAGATGATGTCAGGATCGGCCTTGGCCACCGTTTCCCAGCCCACCACCGGCCATTCCTCATCGGATTGCACGATGTTCTTCAGGCCGATCTTGTTCATGACATAGGCCGGAATGCCCTTCTGGCCGGCCATATAGGGATCGATCTGGATGTCGGCGCTGGAAAACCAGAAGGCCGCCGTTTTGCCTTCGAGCCCAAGCGCCTTCGCCTTTTCGCTGGCAGCGGCTTCGCGGGTCTTCATGTCGGCAAGGAGCGCTGTGCCCTTGTCTTGCACGTCGAAGATCTCCGACAATTCGGCCACAGCCTTGTACACGCTTTCGATGGTGAAGGCCGTCGAGCGCGTCCCGTCGCCACCGGTTTCATTGTCCTTGCCGACGCAATCGGCGGGCATGATGTAGGTGGGGATGCCGAGATCGCTGAACTGCTCGCGCGTGGCGGTTACCCCTTGCGGGCCGACATGCCATTCGAACTGGCTGGTCACGAGCTGAGGCCGCTTGGCGACCACGCTCTCGAAGCTCGGATGGTTGTCGGCCAATCGCTCGATCTTGGCGTTGGCTTGCTTATAGTCCGGCAGAACCTCGTTGAACCAGACGGACGTGCCCTTCACCCGCTCGGCAAGACCGAGCGCATAGAGCATCTCTGTGCCGGTCTGGCCAACGGTCACGACGCTTTCCGGCGCGTGGTCGAAGCGGATGGCCTGGCCACAATTGTCGAGGCTGAGCGGGTACTTTGTGGGCTCGGCCGAGGCCTGGTGGCCAAGAACGACGAGCGTGGTGGCGGCAAGCGCCAAACGAACTGAAATCATGGTCTCCTCACGTAATGTGATAACGTTACCTACTCTGTCTTTGCCGCTTTGGGCAAGCCTGACAGCCAGCTTTCAGTTCTTCTTCGGGAGATCGGCCTTTTCCAGCGCGTCCGCCAAGACCTCGATGCCGTTGATCGTACGGATCGTGGCATCCATCGCATGCCCGTCCATGACCACGATGCGTCCGGCTTTCACGGCTTCCATCTGGCTGGCGACAGGATCGGTCTTCAGGAATTCGAGCTTCTTCTCGACGTCATCGGCGGGGAAACGACGACGATCCATGCGGGCGACGACGATAAAGGTCGGGTTTGCCTTGGCGATGGTTTCCCAGCCGACCACCGGCCATTCCTCGTCGGACTCCACGATGTTGCGGATGCCCGTCTTCTCCATCATGTAGGCCGGCCCGCCCTTGCGTCCGGCGACATAGGGATCGATGTACATTTCGGCGCTGGAGAACCAGAACACGGCCGAAACATCATCGCGCGCTACAGCCTTGGCGCGCTCGATCGCCTTGTCCTCGCGCGCCTCCAGATCAGCAACGAGAGCCGCGCCCTTGTCCTTGATGTCGAAGATTTCGGCCAGTTCACGCACACCCTTGTGGATGCTGTCGGTGGAAAACAGCTGCGTGCGGGTTCCATCGATGCCGACCGAATTGTCCTTGGCCACGCAGTCGGCGGGCATGACATAGGTCGGGATCTTTACGTCATGGAACTGCTCGCGCGTAGCGACGATGCCCTGCGGCCCGACATGCCATTCGAACTGGATCGCAACGAGGCCGGGACGCTTGTTGACGACGCTCTCGAAGCTCGGATCATTATCCGCCAAGCGCTCGACCTTGGCGTTGAGCGCCATGTATTCCGGCAAAACATCGGTGAACCAGACCGATGTGCCCTTCACCTTTTCGCCGAGACCCAGCGAATACAGCACCTCGGTTGCCGCCTGTCCGACGGTGACGGCGCTGTCCGGCGCGTGTTCGAAGGTGATGGTCTGGCCGCAGTTTTCGAGCGTGAGCGGATATTTCGTGGCTTCGGCCTGCGCTGCAAAAGTGAAAAGCCCGAGGCCGGCGGCTACGAGCAGGGAGCGACTGATGATCATGACGGGCGGATCTCCGTTGGGGCAAGGTGCCAGCGCGAAAGATCCAGGTCAGGACGGCAATGAGGGCATCCGGCATGCGCACGGACCCACGGCAGCTGCTTTATCAGCAGGGCAAACGTCATCGACAACCTCCCCGGACACCCCGTCCGGCTTGTTTCGTTTCCGTGTGCCGGCAGGTCTCCTGACTGACGGGTCGCCGCATGATCCGGCCTTCCCAAGCCTTTCGGCTCAGTGGCTTTCCGGACATGCTCGCCGCCTACAGTTGCGGGGGCAGTTTCGTTTGACGGGCGTTTAAACCCGCATCGAATTCCCTGTTCGTCGCTTTCGCGAACCGACACCAGGCTTTCCTAGCGGCAAGCGGAGCTTTGAGCAAGAGCAGCCAGCGCACCTTTCGCCGCGTGCCGGGTGGAACCGTTTCTCTTGAATGATGCCCTGTTCTCCCCCCTCGCCCTGACTGGCGCCCAATGCGCCAATGCTCCAATCTGGACCGATGGAATCATCTGATGAACTGGTGCACCCGGACGCTGCCGTGGCGCCTGGCTATCTGGCCAACCATGCAGCACGGGTCTTCAACCGCCTGATCGACGCGGCGTTGCGGCCCGATGGCATGTCATTGTCCCTGCTCGGCCCCATTTTGCTCCTGTCTTGGAAAGGGCCGATGTTGCAGCGGGATCTGGTGCGCGCTTCGGCCGTCAAACAGCCGGCCATGGTGGCCCTGCTCGACAAGCTTGAAGCCATGAAGCTGATCGAGCGAAGTTCCGCCCCGAACGATCGACGCGTCGCCATGGTGCATCTGACTTCGGAAGGACGCGCCGCCGCCGTGCTCGGCGGCGATGTTCTGATCGACACCAACAGGCGGGGTTTGAAAGACTTTTCGGACGAGGAAGCCGGTCTGCTCGTCGGCCTCCTCCAGCGCCTGATTACGAATCTGGAGCAAGGTGACGGAACGAAATATCACGAGTGATATTTCTCTCGGGAACAAGGAGAAAGTCCGTGCCCCGTCGCATCTTGATTACCGGCGCCAGCGTCGCCGGCAACACCGTTGCCTTCTGGCTTGGCCAAGCAGGCTTCGAGGTCACGGTGGTTGAACGCACGCCTGAATTTCGTGACGGCGGCCAGAACATCGACATTCGTGGCGTCGGGCGCGAAGTGTTGCGCCGCATGGGTCTGGAACAGACCGCACTCGATCATGGAACGGGAGAAGCCGGCACAGCGTGGGTGAACAGCGACGGAGAGGTCGCCGCGGAGTTCGTCACCGACGAGATGGATGACGATGGTCCAACGGCCGAGATGGAGATCTTGCGCGGTGATCTGGCACGTCTTCTTTATGAGCCCGCGCGCGAAGTTGCCGACTATCGTTTCGGCGACAGGATCGAAGCCATCGAACCGGGCGAAGACACGGCGCACGTGACCTTTGCCAGCGGCCGTTCAGAAGCTTTCGNNCTTTCGATGCTGTGATCGTTGCCGAAGGCGTGGGATCGGCAACACGGGAGCTGGTGTTTCCCGGCGAGAACGATCCCCGCTGGATGGATCTGACCATCGCCTACTTCACGATCCCGCGCCAGGCAGACGACGACCGGATGTGGCGTTGGTACAATGCCACAAACGGTCGGAGCATTTCTCTGCGTCCTGACACGCACGGTACGACGCGTGCGATGTTGTCGATCCAGAAGCCGCCAGAAGGTGAACAGGACTGGGACGTCGCACAGCAGAAAGCCTTTCTCCAGGAGACGTTCAGCGATGCCGGTTGGCAGGCCCAACGCGTGCTGGAGGGCATGAACAACAGCGACGACTTTTACTTCGACGTCCTGCGCCAGGTGCGCATGCCCAACTGGTCGAAAGGCCGTGTCGTGCTGACGGGTGATGCGGCCTGGTGCGCCACACCGCTCGCCGGCATCGGTGCCACCCTTGCCGTGACGGGCGCCTATGTTCTTGCCGGTGAACTTGCCGGCCAAAACGATCTGCCCTCGGCCTTTGCCAACTACGAGAAAGCCATGCGTCCGATGGTGGAGGAAGGACAAGGCGTACCCAAGATCGGTCCGCGGTTGATGAATCCGCAAAGCCGTCTAGGCATTGGTCTCCTCCACACGGCCTTGAAGATCGCCAGCCAGCCCGCTCTGCGCAAGAATGCAGGCAAGCTGTTCTCGCGCGAACCAACAGCGCCGGATCTATCGCCTTACCCGAAGGCGCCAGGCCCAACCAACTCCCATCTTGCCTAAATCGGCTCCGCGATACAGAACGCGGTTGAGAGCCAATCCAGCCTTAGAGGTCGCTTTGAAACGCGTTTTGCCGATCCTGATCGCCATTGTTATCGCCATAACGGCAACGCTGGGCTGGCGGTTCTATGCCTATGCCACGAACACCGAGAGCCCCTATGACGAGGTCGGGATCGAGTTGAACTCGCGCGCGCCTCGCCCGCTCAACGATTGGGCCTGCGGACGGTTGAAGGCGAACTTCCCGAACGCTGTTCCACCTTACGGGTGCAACCGGGACGACGGCACGGTTGGCTGGCGCTAAGGGTTGATCGCCGGCACTCGTCAGACGCTGGGAGCGCCGGCCTTCCAGCCCACCAACGCTTTCAGCTTCGACAGGTAGGATGGCTGCTCCTGAACCAGCCTGATGCCCAGATTGTGCGGCGCCATGCCGGCCGCGCAGCCGCCGCTTTTGCCGTCGCGAATGAAGAAGGACATGTAGGCACGGTGCTTGCCGCCGGCGACGCGGACGCCGCAGTTTTCGACGCTCTGGCTGACGCTGCCCCCTGTGTCGAGGGTTGAGCGGTTGTAGCAGGTCGAGGTCCAGTCCCAGACATTGCCGCCAATATCCGCAACGCCCTTGCTGTTTGTGCCGAAGCTGCCGCGCGGCTTGGGCTGGGGATCAGGTGCCGCGTTCTCGGACTCCTTGCGGTAGCGCGCCAGCCAGCGCGTAGCCGGATTGGCATCGTTTCCGTTCAGCTTGAGCGTGTCGTCGCGCACGCGCTCGGCGGCCATATAGACCCACTCCGCGTCACTCGGCAGACGCCATTGCTGTCCACTCTTTTCGGAGAGCCAGGCGGCATAATCATTGGCGTCGCGGAAGTCGACGCCGGTGACCGGGAGATCGGCGGCAGCCTGATTGCCGTCCGCCTTCTTGCAGCGGGCCTCAGTGACACAGCGCGCATAATCGGCCGCCGTCACCTGATATTTCATGATCTGGACGCCACGCCCGACGCCCATATGGCGCAAGGGCGCATCGGTGGGTTTGTTGGCAGCGATATATTCGCCAGGCAGGCGGTAAGCAAACGTGCCCGGCGCGACTGCCACGACTTCCGCCGCCCATTGCGGATCGACTTCGGCAGAAGCCCGGATGCCGGGCAATGCGAGGGCCGCAACTGCGAGGGCAACAACCGGTGCTCCGGCGCACAGAGCGAAAGCGCGTTTCATGATGGTCTCGATGAGGTTCGATGACCCGCTGAAGCGCGGGTCATCGCATGTTCGTCAGACTGAACGGGTCAGAAGTTGACGATCGGTGCGGGCGCGCTGACCTGGGTCATCAGGTCGTCGTTCCAGTCGCCATCCACCACGAAGTGTGCCGTTGCGCCGAGTTCGGCTGCTTCGATCAGGTTGTGGTTGACATAGGCATAAACGCCCGGCTGCTTGAAGGTGTAGAACGCCGCTCCGGCCGAGCCGCCCCGGATGAACCAGGTTTCGAGATCGCGAGCCGGGGCATTGGCAAACTTGCCTTCTTCCCAGACGTAGTCGCCATGGCCGCCAATCAGATGCGGACGGGTATCGCGATTGGCTTGTGAGTGAACGATCAGGACCTTCTCGCCGACCTTTGCCTTCAGGGCGTTCTCGCCGGTCAAAGCGCCTGCCTTGCCATTGAACACGACGTGGGTGGGCACGAGGCCGCGCATGACTTCAAGCGTTTCGGCGAAGCTTTCGCCGAGCGAATCGAACTTCTTGAAGTTGCCGGCTTCGTCGCGCGGCACGTAGAAGTCGCTTTCACCGACATAGAACACCGTGTCGTAGGTCAGCGGCTTGCCTTCATGATCCTTGAGGCCGTCGCGGGGCAGAACCATGATCGTGCCGCTCATGCCCGACACGACGTGCCAGGGGATCATGCCTTCCGGGGCACAGTGATACACGAAGGTGCCCGTGCGATCGGCCTTGAAGCGCAGCACGACCTGTTCGCCGGGATTGACGCGGGTCAAAGCACCGCCGCCCAAACCGCCGTNNATCTCGTTGGTTTCGGGGTTCACCAGCGTCAGTTCGACATAGTCGCCTTGGTGAACAACCATCATCGGCGCGGGGATCGAGCCATTATAGGTCATGGCCTGCAGAACCGTGCCGTCGCCATCGATGACGACCGGTTGTTCCTTGACGGTCAGCGTGAACTCGATGACCTGCGGACCAACGGATGCGACCTGCTCATGAGCGTGAACGAAAGGCGGAGCAACGAGGTCAACCTTCTTTCTTGCCAGGTTGGCCATAGCCTCAGGCTTGGCCTCTGCCAAAGCAGGAGTTGCGGCTACCGCTGCAATCAAAGCGGCTGCCATCACGCCGGCACCCGTACCCCGGAGGGCTTCGCGCCTGGTCAACATCGTCGTTCTCCTTTTAGACGTCCGCGACGTCTTTCGTTGCGATGACGTGACCGTATTGACGCTGCGGGAGGGTTCTTTGATCTAGATCAGATTTGCCGCGGCGTGGGCCTGGAGACCGCATGGGAGTTTGTTCTGGAACAAACTCCCAGCAGGATCACGCAGCAGCCGATCGGCAAGTCAGCGCGAAGACACGAAACGTTCGAGTTTGGCCAGCGTTTGCTGCCCGAGTTCTTCGGCACCGAAGCCTTTTGCCGTCTGGTACTCGGCGGCCGTGCTGAAGACCATTGTCAGCGTGACCTTGGTTGCACCGGCCTCGTCCTCCAGGGACACAAGAGCATCGGCATGCTTGGGGCCGTTCTCACCCCATAGCAGCGCATAGCCGATACGCTCTTCGGGCTGGACGTCGTTGTAGAGGTGGTGGTTCGGGAAGACCGTGCCATCCGGCGCGATCATGTCGAAGATCCATTCGCCGCCGCTGCGCAGGTCGATCTTCCTTGTTCGGCACGAGAACCCTTCCGGTCCCCACCAAAGAGGCAGCGTTTCCGGGTTCATCCACACGCTCCAGACGGCGGATCGCGGCGCCTGGATGATCCGCTGCAGCACCATGGTCCGCTCAGCTGCGGTTTCGCTTTCGTCAGTCATTCCTCACGTCCTTTCATCGCCTGCATCACAAAAGCATCCAACCGATTGAGCTGTGCTTCCCAAAGCGCCCGTTGCTCATCGAGCCATGTTCGGGCGGGAACGAGAGCCTCCGGCACGATGGCGCAGGTGCGAACCCGCCCATCCTTGGCTGTGGTGATCAGCCCGGCTTCCTCAAGCACGGACAGATGCCGCATCACGGTGGGAAGGCGCAGTCCCGTTGGGCCTGCCAGATCGGTGACGCTGACCGGAGTTTCGGCGAGCTTCGTCAACATCGATCGACGGGTCGGGTCGGCGAGCGCGTGGAACAGCAACGAGAGATCGGTATCATGCTTAGCCATAATGCTAAGTAATACTGATCGTGAATCGAACGCAAGGGAAACTTTGTCGTTTGGCTAAGTGTTCTGTGTTCGATGATCTGCCGATGGTTGCCGACTAGGCACGGCTGGTGAAAACCGCCAGTTGATCGGCAAAGGCGCGTTTATAGGCAGGGCGTGCCTCGGCGCGGGCGATATAGGCGAGCAGGTTGTTGTGATCCTGCAGGAGGCTCGATGTCGCCAGCCTGCGTAGAACCGTGACCATCAGGAGATCGCCAGCGCTGAAGGCGCCGTCCAGCCATTCCGCGTCGCCAAGCCTGCGGGCAAGCTGATCCAGCCGCTTTCGCACACGTTCATCGAGCATGGGCAAGCGCTCGGCGTGCCAGGGTTTGTCGCGCTCGAGCAGTATGGCGGTTTCGCGATCGAGGATCGGCGGTTCCACCGTGTTGAGCGCGGCGACCATCCAAGTGACCGCTCTTGCCCTCCCCTCGGCCTCGCCCGGCAGCAGGCCGGCATGGGTTTGCGCGATGTGCCAGACGATCGCGCCGGATTCAAACAGAACGAGATCGACTTCCTCGTAGGTCGGGATCTGTCCGAAGGGCTGCAGTTTCAGGAAGGCGGGCTCCTTCATCTCAGTGAAGGAAACGAGGCGAACCTCATAGGGCAAACCGACTTCCTCCAGCGCCCAGCGCACGCGCATGTCGCGCGCCAAGCCTCGGCCGCGATCCGGAGAGCTTTCGAAAGCGGTGATCGTGATGGTCATCCTCGTCTCCGGTGCTTGGCCTCATCAAAATCTACAACGATCTCCGCAGATCAGGAATGGAGCGCTCGGCTGTCGTCAGGAGCTTGTTCGCGTTCAGCCATGCCGTAATCGCGCAGGACGTCGGCGATCCGCAGGCGATAGGTCGCAAACACATGGTCGCGGCCTGCCGCCTGTGCCTTGCGATGGTCCGGCAGGTTGCGCCATTGCGCAACAGCTGCTTCATCGCGCCAGAACGAGAGTGACAGAACCTTGTTCGGCATGGTGAGGCTCTGGAAGCGCTCGATCGAGATGAACCCGTCGATTTCGTCCAGCAATGGCCGGAGATGCGCGGCGATGTCGAGGTAATCTGCCTTGCCGGTTGCGGAGGTCTCGGCTTCGAAGATCACGGCGATCATGCGCCCCCTCCGTGCGGCGCGGAAGCGAGCTTCACGAACAAACGGTTTTCGCTGCGGATGAAGCCCTCCCGCTTCGCAAAGTGGTAGTTCTCACGACCCAGGGGATCGGCAGCCAGTCGCGCGCGATAGGCTTCGTATTCGGCTAGCGACGCGATTGAATACATGCCGTAGGCCCTTGTTGCCGAGCCTTCGTGAGGGGCGAAATAACCGATCAGATCGGCACCGCAGCGCGGAATGCATTGGCCCCAGCTGCGGGCATAAGTCTCGAACAGTTCACGGCGGTTCGGGTCAATTTCATAGGTGATGACGCAGGTGATCATGTCTGGCTCCTTGATGGATCGAGACTAGCGGTTGGCTTCAATGAATGGTTCGACTATGATCGAACCATGACGCATGGTCCCGACATCGCCCGCATCGCAGCTCTGGTGGCCGATCCCGCCCGCAGCGCCATGCTGCTCGGCCTCATGGACGGCCGCGCGCTGACCGCAACCGAGCTTGCAAGCCTCGGCGGCATAACCAAGCAGACTGCGAGCAGCCATCTGGCCAAACTGGTGGATGGCGAAGTGCTCAGCGTGGAAGCGCAGGGTCGCCACCGCTATTTCAAGCTGGCGGGTGCGCATGTGGCGGCGCTTCTGGAGGCGCTGATGGTGTTTTCCTCCGACGCCGCTCCGCCGCTACGAACAGGTCCGAGAGAACCCAACCTGCGCAAAGCCCGCATCTGCTACGATCATCTGGCAGGCGAAATGGGCGTGGCGCTTTACGACCACATGCAGGAGAATGCCTGGGTGGACGACGGCTTGGCTTTGACTGAAGAAGGCTGGCGGCACCTCGCCGTTATCGGCGTGACGCAGGCGGAAGCGCCGCGCAGCAACCGTCCGCAATGCCGCGCCTGCCTCGACTGGAGCCAACGGCGGCATCATCTGGCAGGCACAGTCGGTAAGCTGATCCTCGATCGGTTGTTCGCGCTGTCCTGGGCACGACGACTGCCGAACTCGCGCATCATCAGCTTCAGCCCAGAGGGCGAAAGGCGTTTCGGCGAATGGCTGCGTTGAGGATCACGAAGCGTTCGACCTTCCCCGGCGCAAGGCAGCTGGCGGGGAGCTAAACGGCGGTTCAAGGGTACAAGGCCCTCGTTGGATCCTGTGGCGGCTTTCAGCTGTTCGGATCCTTTGCGGCTCAGAATGGTTTCACCTCCAATCAATCAATACGGAAGGTGATTTCGATGGAATTACGCAATGGTGCTCTGGTTGCGGTCGTGGATGGAAATCATCTGAAGCTGTTTAAGAACTCCGGTGATGCCGGGTCGCTCAAGCTGACCGAGCAAAAGACAGGCGACGTCTCATCCGAGAACAAGGGTTCAACCGGGCATGCCAGCAGCTCGGCCAATCCCGATGACAGCCAACAGGAAGAAGATTCTTTTGCCGTCGGCGTCGCTGAGTTGCTCAACAAGAAGGCGTTAAGTGGTTCTCTCGACCAACTGGTCGTGATCGCAGCGCCCCGGACACTCGGCGAACTGCGCAAGCATTATCATAAGACGCTGAGCGCGAAGCTGGCTGGCGAGGTTGCGAAAGACCTGACCGGGCATTCCCTGGCGGATATCGAGAAGACCGTACAGTCGGCCTGACAAAGGGACCGGCATTCCCTCAAACGTTAGCCGCTGCTCTTCTCTTCGGGAAGGGCGGCGGTGCTGCGTCCTAACAAGGCCTTTTTAGCCGGTGACCGTAACGCTGGTTTCGCGAAGGGCTGCTTGGATCTCTGTTTGTGACGCTTCAGGGTGCTTTTCCAAAAGCTGCAAAGAAGCCGTTTCCACATCCAGGGGCGTGTCCGACTGGTCGGCTTCCTTGGCGATATCGGCGATTTTTACCGCCAGCTGAAGATTGAACATGGTTCCCTCCCAAGCGTCATCGAGATGATGCGCGCATTCAGACCTGATGTGTGATCTTCGTAACGAGTTCGGCTTCTTTGTACGGCTTCGCTATGAAGCAGCCCGGCTCGGGAAGCTCCTCGTCACCCGGTCTCAGCCGACCGGATGTAACGACGAGAAGGATGTGCGGCCAACGGTCGTGAACGCGGCGCGCAAGCTCCAGCCCATCGAGCTTTCCCGGCATTTCGATGTCTGTGAAGAGCAGCTTGACGTCGCTCGTCGTGGCAAGGATCTGAAGTGCTTCATCGGCTGTGGCAGCCTCCAGCACTGTATATCCATTCTCTTCGAGAACCTCTGCTGCATGCATGCGCAGAAGTGCCTCATCATCCACGATCAATGCAGTCGGTTTGTCAGCAGCGTTTCCCATCCCGATCAAATGTCGGGGAGGTCTACAAGTTGCAGCGCGACTTAATTTTTTCTTAATGTTTGTTAGCTGCCCGATTTTTTGTGGGGCCTTAATGCACCGCTGAACTTGCGCAGCTACCCCGCATTCTTGCTGAGGCTCAGCGACGATCGATCTTTCCTGTCAGGAGGTTCAGCAAACGGCTTGCGATCGCAGAGCCCGCACCTCTGGCGAACCAGGCTCGTCCGACTAGGCGGAAGCTGCTGAGGGCAGCTCCCGCCCGTTGACTTATTCGATCTCTTTCGAAGCCAGATAGGCAGCGAGTTGTCCCGTATCGGTCAGGCCGCTATGCGCCGTCTTGCCCTGCAACTCGGCGGGAACCTTCCAGCCGGGATCGACGCCTTCCATGTTGGGAAGCTCGTGGGCGATACCCTTGTGACAGTCGATGCAGGTCGCCTTGTTGGACAGAAGATAACGTTCGTGGATTTCAGCGGCACGCGTCGTCTGCTTGCTGAGGTCCATGGCCGCCGTGGAATGGCAGTTTCGGCATTCCAGACTGTCATTGGCCTTCAAGCGCGCCCACTCGTGCTGTGCGAGCTCCAAGCGATGATCAAGGAACTTTTCGCGCGTGTTGATCGTGCCGAACAGCTTGCCCCAGACTTCCTTCGACGCCTGCATCTTGCGGGCGATCTTGTCGGTCCAGTTATGCGGCACGTGGCAATCCGGGCATGAAGCCCTGACGCCGGATCGGTTCGAGAAGTGGATCGTGCGCGTCATTTCTTCATAAACGTTGGCCCGCATCTCGTGACAGCCGGTGCAGAAGGCTTCCGTGTTGGTCACTTCCAGGGCGGTGTTGAACCCGCCCCAGAACATGACGCCACCGACAAAGCCGCCAAGCGTCAGGAAGCCCAGACTCAGAGTGGCCGCCGGCGTGGAAACAACGCTCCAGGCCCAAACAAGGATGGACTTGATCCAGCCGATCATTGCTCAGCTCCCGCCGGCTTGACGCCAAGATCGCTCATGTCCTTGAACACGTTGTCGACCAGCGGACGGCTTTCCGCCTGCGGCACGTGGCATGCCGTGCAGAAGTAGCGACGCGGCGAAACGTCTGCCAGCATCTGGCCCTCGCGCGTCATGTAGTGGGTGACGCTGATCATGGGCGCGCCCGAGCCCTCGGTCATCTCGCGCCGATGGCAGGACATGCAGCGGTTGGTGTTCACCGACAGCTGATAGCCATCGATCGAATGCGGGATGATCGGCGGCTGATCAGGATAGTTGCGCATCTTGCGGATGTCGTCGACGATCCATTTCGGCATTGGCTTCGCGCCCGCAGTTTCCATCGGGTTCGGCTGGCCGGAGAGTTCCGGCACCGACTGAGCCAGTGCGAACGTCGTCGTCAGCACGCAGAGGACCATCGCGACAAAGGCCCAGCAGCGCCGCGCGATCATGCTGAGAGAATCTTGACTGCGCATTTCTTGAAGTCCGTCTGCTTGGAAATTGGATCGGTGGCGTCCAGCGTGACCTTGTTGATCAGCTGGCTGGCGTCGAACCACGGCACGAAGATCACGCCATGCGGCATGCGGTTGCGGCCCTTGATGTCGACGCGGCTGATGATCTCGCCGCGGCGCGACTGGATCTTGACCTGAGCGCCCTGGTTGATGCCGAGCCGGCGTGCGTCGTCGCCGTTCATGAAGCAGCGTGCGCCGGGGAACGCCTTGTAGAGCTCCGGCACGCGCATGGTCATCGAGCCGGAATGCCAGTGTTCCAGCACGCGGCCGGTGACGAGCCAGAAGTTGAACTCGTCGTCCGGCGACTCTGCTGGCGGCTCGTAAGGAGCAGCGAGGATGACGGCGCGGCCATCCTTCTGGCCGTAGAACTTCACGCCCTCGCCCGCCTTCACATAGGGGTCGTAGCCCTCGCGATAGCGCCACTTGGTTTCCTTGCCGTCGACCACCGGCCAACGCAGGCCGCGCACCTCATGATAGGTGTCGTAGGGTGCTAGGTCGTGGCCGTGGCCACGGCCGAAACTGGCATATTCCTCGAACATGCCCTTCTGCAGGTAGAAGCCGAAGGCCTTGGACTCGCGGTTCTCGTAATCGGGTGAGATTTCCGAGAGCGGGAAACGGTCGACCTGGCCGTTCTGGAACAGCACCTCGTAGAGCGTCTTGTTCTTGTAGTCGGGGTTCGCGTCCAGGATTTCGGCAGGCCAAACATCCTCGGTGTTGAAGCGCTTGGAAAACTCCACCATCTGCCAGAGGTCGGAGCGCGCTTCGCCAGGCGCGTTGACAAGCTGGTGCCAGGCGTGGGTACGGCGCTCGGCATTGCCATAGGCGCCTTCCTTTTCCACCCACATGGCGCTGGGCAGAATGAGGTCGGCACAGGCCGTCGTCACGGTCGGATAGGCGTCCGAGACCACGATGAAATTGTCGGGATTGCGATAGCCCTTGTAGGCCTCACTGCTGTTGTTGGCAGTGGCCTGCATGTTGTTGTTGACCTGCACCCAATAGAAATTGAGCTTGCCGTCATGCAGCATACGGTCCTGCTGGACGGCATGGTAGCCGGGCTTTTCCGGCAGCAGACCGTGCGGCAGCTTCCACAGCTCTTCCGCGTGCTTGCGGTGTTCCGGATTGGTCACCGTCATGTCGGCGGGAAGGCGGTGGGCGAAGGTGCCGACCTCGCGCGCCGTGCCGCAAGCCGAGGGCTGACCGGTCAGCGAGAACGGGCTGTTGCCTGGCTCGGAGATTTTACCGGTGAGAAGGTGGATGTTGTAGACCATGTGGTTGGCCCACACGCCGCGCACATGCTGGTTGAAGCCCATGGTCCAAAGCGACATCACCTTGGTCTTGGGGTCTGCATACAGTTCCGCGAGCTGTTCGAGGTAGCCGCGGTCGGCGCCGGTCAGCTCGGCAACCTTGTCGAGCGTGTATTCGGACACGAACGCCTTGAAGGACTCGAAGTCGCTGGGCGCCATCTCGGCTGCGGTCGCGACGCCCTTGGCCTTCGTCTCAAGCTCGTTGTCATCGCGCAGGCCGTAGCCGATGTCGACCGTGGCCGTCATGAACTTGGTGTTCTTGTCGATGAACTCCTGGTTCACCCGGCCCGTCTGGATGATGTGGTTGGCGATGTAGTTCAGGATCGCCAGATCCGTGCCCGGCGTGAAGATCAGCGGAATGTCGGCCAGATCCATGCTGCGATGGGTAAAGGTCGACAGGACGGCAACCTTGACGTGCTCGTGGCCAAGGCGGCGGTCGGCCAGGCGCGACCACAGGATCGGATGCATCTCGGCCATGTTCGAGCCCCACAGCACGAAGGCGTCGGCATGCTCGAAGTCGTCATAGCAGCCCTTCGGCTCGTCCATGCCGAAGGTGCGCATGAAGCCGTAAGCGGCCGAGGCCATGCAGTGGCGGGCGTTGGGGTCGAGATTGTTGGAACGGAAGCCTGCGCGCATCAGCTTGGTTGCGGCATAGCCTTCATGGATGGTCCACTGGCCGGAACCGAACATGCCGACGGCTGTCGGACCCTTTTCCTTCAGCGTCTTCTTGGCCTTTTCGGCCATGATGTCGAAGGCTTCTTCCCAGGTGACGGGCTCGAATTCGCCTTCCTTGTCGAACACGCCGTTGCGCTTGCGCAGCATGGGCGTGGTCAAGCGGTCCTTGCCGTACATGATCTTGGACAGGAAGTAGCCCTTGACGCAGTTGAGGCCGCGATTGACCTCCGCTTCCATGTCGCCATGGGTCGCGACGACATGGTTCTCCTTGACGCCGACCATGACGCCGCAACCCGTGCCGCAGAAGCGGCAAGGCGCTTTAGACCACTTGATTTCGAGGCTGGACACGCCGCCGGGCACCGACTGTGCTGCGGCTGGCATGGCGATGCCTGCGGTCGATGCCGCGATCGCGGCTGCCTGTGCCTTCAGCACGTCACGCCGCGTGAGTTCTGCCGTCATGCGACATCTCCTTCTTCTGCAATGCTTTGTTCGAAGACCATGTGGGCGGCGATGACGTCGTCCATGGCCGAAATCTGGATCAGCGTGTCGCCGAGGAAGCCGGATGTCGGTCCTTCGATCACGGTGACGATCTTGTTGTTTCCGCTGGCATGGACTTCCACGCCTTCGAGGTCGCCAAGGCTGGCCGAGATGCGCTCGAGCGCCTCGGGCCGCACGACGACCACGGCGCTGGAAATATGATGCACGGCGTCACGCATGAACTGCTTCCGTTGTTCGCGCCGTCATGGTGATGGCTTGTGTGGGACAGACCGAAATGCAGGCACCGCAGCCAGTGCAAGGATCGGCTTCGAGAGAGGGCACGAAGGGACCGCCCAAACGCGGCTTGAAACGGATCGCCGCCGTTGGACAGGCGTCACGACAAGCCATGCAATCAACGTAGTTCATGGCCAGGCAGGACGTCGCAATCACCGCGTGATGCGCAAACTGCGTTGCGCGAACAGCCGGAAAGACGGGCTCAGGGCAGTGGTTCGCGCACTCCCCGCAAAACGCGCATTCGCCAGCATCGAAGTCGAGCGCGGGAACGCCGTTCTGCATCGAAATGATGCTTGTCGGGCAAGCAGCCGCGCAGTCGCCGCAGCCTGAGCAATCCCGGATGGAGCGATCAGTCACGCCTGGCGGATAAAAGATCGGCCGTGTTCTAACGGATCGCCCCGTCAGGAACCCGCGCCGGGTACTGACAACGTCACGCATGGCTGTCACTCGGCGGAATTCGGCTGGGCCCGAACGATCTCATGCGGGCCGGGAGGGCCGTTCAGGATCTGGTACATCCAAACGGAGAAGCCGTAAGTGCCAACCACGGCGACCGCTACGAGCGGCCAAATGCCAAACGCCAGAACGACGAATGTCAGCAGCTCGCGACGCCGCTTCTGGCGAAAGGACGGGCGCTCCGTCGTATCTGTTGTCTCAACCATGCCTGCTTCCGGTTCATAGAAGGAATGAAGTGGGTGGGTTGATACGGCTCTACAAAAAACAGCGTGCGATGTCATTGCTCTGGCGCAAAGCGCGACAATAAAGCGCTGAATTAAGCGTCATGGTGATGAAATTGTAAGCACACCCTCATGCAGGGGCGAGCGAAGCGAGGCTTTGATCTAGATCAAAGCGAAAATATAAAGGCCGCTTAGTTTTTGCGAGACCGCACTATAGCGCTTGGTTATTCAAGTAATTATTGGAGATGTCGTTTTCGCTACTCGAAAATCGAAAAACATCCAGGCTAATCTTCGACACACGAAGGATAGTTGTTCGCAGTATGAGCTGACGGCGACTGGCTGGAAGCCAAGTCAGTCGATCTTCAGCTCGCAATTCGGTACCTGAATCCCCTGTAACGACCTTGCTGAAAAAAACGGAGGTGATCTTCTGGTGCTCGGCCGGCCGAAGGTCGGCGATGGGGCAAACGTACCATCCCGTGGCAGCAATCGGCCGCTCGTTACGCATTTTTGCAAACGCCACGAAGCGAATCCATTTCGCAAGAAAGCCGGCCCTCAACAGTCTGGAACGACCGCTTGCTTTCAAGTGGTCGCAGGTTTGATGCGCGTTGATCGCTGCGCCACACGAAGCCAGTTCCAAAAGATATAAAAGATATGATATTAGGACCTGACCTTCGCTGGGTAGGGTGGGCCGCGAGGATGCTCTTCCAAAACAAGACGGCAGATCAGGGATTGATCTGGAAGCAGAACGAACAAGGGATTGCGGTTGTTGGCGGCGTTTGCGGAACCCGTTGAAGGATCCACTGCCTTAAACGAGCGCTACAGCGGCCCTGCCCGCTGTTTTCAGTGAGACACCATGGTTCAAGTGCATTCTCCTACTCCGCTCTACCATCGCATCTATGCGGTGCTCCGGGAGCGGATCGTCAAAGGCTATTATCCGGACGACCGTGCGATCCCCAGCGAGGCGGAGCTGTCGGAAAGCTTTTCGGTCAGCCGCATCACGATCCGCAAAGCCATGGAGATGCTCACGGCTGAACGGCTCGTTACCCGCACCCGGGGGCGCGGAACCTTCGTCACCAAACGCACGAAGGAGGACGAGTTCAACAAGGCGGTTGTTTCGAACGTCAACAGCCTCTTCAGTTACCTGAACGATGTCGGCAAGAGTACGCGCTTGAAGGTGATCAGCCTGGATCACGGCGAAGCGCCGCCCCGCGTCTGTGCAGAAATGGGGATCGCACCGACCACGGAGCTGGTCCGCGCCGTCCGTGTGCGCCTCTTGGAGCGCCGCCCCTACTCGCTGTCCACGGCCTACATCCTGCCTGAGTTCGGAGGGATGTTGAAGCGTCAGGATCTGGCGAAAACCAACATGATCGATCTCGTGCAGCAGGCGGGCGCCACTGTTGAGCAGGTCGAACAGACCATGACGGCGACGCTTGCTGACGATTATGCTGCGAAGCATCTGGAGATACCCGTCGGGGCACCCTTGATGCTCGTCAAGCGCCTGTTCTTCAATGCCGAGTTGAAGCCCTTCTATGCGGCCGAGATCTTCTACTGCGCCGACCGCTACGAATACCGCGTTTCGCTGAAGCGCGAAGACGGCAAGGACTTTTCGCTGGGACGGACCTGATCACTAGGTCCGCCAACACCTGCACCGCCGTCATGCTTGGCGGGGCTTAGCCTTTCGCCGCGTTTTCGGCTGCAGCACCGGCCTTCATCATCGCATGCACCATGTCGAGCCGGGGCTCGACAGGGGCGGGATAAACGTCGCGGCCATGGGTGAGACCAAGCGCCAGGAACGTCTCCATGAGCTTGTAGGTCAGCGGACCGGGATTGACGACCGGCACCGGCAGATTGGCGGCAAGGTACTCGCCGGCCTGATGCATGGTGGTGGATCCCAGGCAGATCACTTCCGCGCCGTCTTCCTCGATGCAGCGCAAGGCGACATCGCGCATGCGCGGGAACACCTTGTCTTCCTTGCCGTCGAGCAAATTGGAGAAATCCGGCGGCTGGTCGAACGAGCGCACGGAAGCACATTGCCGGTCGAAGCCATATTCGCGGATGGCCTTGCGGTAGCGTGGCAGCGCCGGCTCCCATTGCGCGAGAACGGAGAAGCGCCCGCCAAGTGTTAGCGCGTAAAGCATCGACGCCTTGCCGGCCCCAATTACCGGGATCGACAGCACGGAGCGGAGCGCAACCATGCCGCTGTCCGACATCGTGTCGATGCAAACGGCATCGAAGCCTTCGGCTTCCGCATTGCAGCCGGCTTCGAAGATGGCGAGGTCCATCAACCCCCAATCGTGGGGCGACATGAAGGAGGTCGGGCCGCAGGTCACCGGGCGATAGATGAGTTCCCAACCATCGGGCAGCGGCACATAGCCGGATTGCGCTTCACGGTTCCTGACGCCTTCGGCATCCAGCGCGAAAGGAACGATGACGAGGATGCGGGTCATGGGCGTCCCTCCAGATAGGCCGCGCCTGCCGCACCAATCGCTCGGATCATTTCGTGCTTGGGCGCCAGCGGCGTCGGCCAGGTCGCCTTGCTGTGGGTGAGCTTGAGGTCGAGCGCAATCGAGGCAAGCTTGTAGGTCAGCGGACCCGGATTGATCACCGGCACGCCGATCTCGTTCGACAACCAGCCATGCGCCTCATGCATGGTGGTGGAGCCGAGGATCAGCACCTGCGCGCCATCTTCTTCCACGCAATTGCGTGCTGCGTCGAGCAGCAGCGGGAACACCTCATCCTCCTTGCCGGACAGGAGGCTCTTGTTATCCGGTGTGACGCCGATGGAGCGCATGGAAGCGCATTTGTGCTCCATGCCGAGTTCGCCCAGCGTCTTCGTGTAGAGCATCTTCCAGCGATCCCACATCATCAGGATCGAGAACTTCTCCCCCAACATCTGCGCCACGAGCATGGCGTGGCGGCCGGGCGCGATGACCGGAATGGTGAGGATCGAGCGCAGCATCGCCATGCCGCTATCCGACATCGTATCGATGCAAACCGCATCGAAGCCGTCCTTTTCCGCGTCGAGCCCGGCGTCGACGATTGCGATGTCAGCCAGCACCATGTCGTGCTGGCTAGAATAGTTCTTGGGCCCGACCCGAACCGCCTTGTAGTGGAACTCGATGCCCGGACCGAGATCGACCGCCTTCATCTGTGCCTGTCGCCGGGCGAGGTCTTCCTCACCCATCGGAAACGGCACGATTACCAGAACCTTCTTCATGTTTCCTCCCTCGTCGCGTTTGTGGATCAGGCGTCAGCTGCTTCAGCGATCCGCGCAGCACTTATGCCGGCGAGCCGGCCGAAGGTCGTGGCTGTCAGAAGTCCGTTGCCCGACAGATAACCGTAGTTGGAATCGCCCGAGACACCGCGCGCGGCACCGCCGCCGGCGAACAGGTTCGGCAAAGGCTCGCCGCCTTTCCGCAGCACGCGCGCCTGGTCATCGATGACCAATCCGCCCTGCGTATGGAACAGCGCGCCGTTGACCTTCACGGCGTAAAAAGGCGGCTTCAGGACGTCATTTTCGGCGAAGTTTCTCCCGAAACGATCCGGTTTTCCGGCAGAAATCGCCTCTTCGATGGCCGAAAATTCCGCTTTTAGGTAAGAAAGCGGGAGCCCCGTGACCTCGGAAAGCGCTTCCAGCGTGTCCGCCATCTTCACCGCACCGAGCTTGCGAAGCTCGCGATAATCATAAAACCCTTCCGCAGCCTCATGGCCGGGCGCGCCGAAGATGTCCCATGCGATGTGATCCGGCTGCGCCGCCACTTCGGCGCCATGCTCGGAATAACCGCGCATTTCATTGGAGAAGCGCTGACCGTTCGTGTTCACCAGAATGCCGCCCTTGGTGATAACGGCCCAGGTAAGCGGCAGGGAATGCGGATGAGCGACCGAGCCGTGCCCCTGATACGCGCCCATGTCGGCGGTCGCCGCGCCAAGTGCGGTTCCCCACCGCACCGCATCGCCGGTGTTCGACAGGTGGCCGCAGCATTCGGCGTCTGCGATTTCGGTAATGTATTGGCGCACCATCTGCGCATCACCCGCAAAACCGCAGCAGGCCAGTATCAGCGCTTGGCAGCCGAGATCTTCGGTTGCACCGTCAGACCGGCGGCAGCGCACGCCGACCACGCGACCTGAGGCGTCTGCATAGATGTCCTCGACTGAAGCGCCGGTGATGAGGTCGATGCCGGCATTGGAAACGGCTGCGAGCAGGGCTTGTTCAAGATCGGCGCCCGTGCGGCTTTTCGGACCGTGCATGCGCAGTCGCGAATGGCCGGGATACAGGAAGCCGGTCACCAGCTCGAACTCGACCCCGTGCTTTTCCATCAGCCAGTCGATCATCGGCCCGGCAGCGCGGGCAGCAACCAGCGCCTGATCATAGGGGGTATGGTCGTGCGTCTTGGCGACGATGTCGGCGGCAAAGAGTTCGGGACTGTCCTCGATGCCNNCCGGGAGGGTCCTCGATGCCGGCTTCCTTCTGAAGCCGGGTGCACGGCGCCGGGATCAGGCCCGCGGAAAGCGAGGTCGATCCCGTAGGGTTCTCGTCACGCTCCAAAATGATCACAGACTGCCCGGCATCATGGGCCGCCAGGGCGGCGACGAGGCCGCAGGCGCCGGCGCCTACCACCACTACCGGAACTTCGAATTCGAACGTTACGCCTTCGGGACTGAGAAGCGCCATGATCAACCTCTGTTTCGACGGGCGGAGGCGCGTTGCGCCTCCCTTGAAGGCTCAGTAGCCGGTGCGACTGTTTTCCGGCGTGCCGTAGCGCGCTTCCAGCTCCTGCACCTCGGCCATGCGAGCGGTGTCGAAGAACTGCTTGAAGCTCATGACATTGGGCGCGACGGAGGCAATCGACTCTTCCTTCTTCATGATCTCGAGGGTCTTACGCGCGGCCTCCATTGCCGAAAGCAGCAGCCAGTTCGGATAGATGATCAGCTTGAAGCCGAGTTCCTCGATTTCCTCACGCTTCAGGAACGGCGTCTTGCCGGAAGTCGCCATATTGTAAAGCAGCGGAATAGCGGGAAAGCGCGGTGCGATATGGGCGAGGTCGTCAGGACCGGGGCTTTCGATGAAGATCACGTCTGCACCCGCTTCGCGGTACATTTCAGCACGGTCGAAGGCAGCATCACGGCCGTCCACCGATAAGGCATCCGTCCGCGCGATCACCACGAAGTCCTGGTCGATGCGGGCGTCGACGGCTGCCTTCACCTTGGCGACCATGTCGGCTGCTGGAACGAGCTGCTTGCCCGAAAGGTGACCACAGCGCTTGGGCAGCACCTGGTCTTCCAGGTGGATCGCCGCAACGCCGCCACGCTCGTAGAGCTGGATCGCGCGGCGCACATTGAGGGGTCCGCCGAAGCCGTTGTCGGCATCGGCAATCAGCGGCACGTCTGACGCATCGGCGATGCGCGTGGCATTGTCGACCATCTCGGTCATGGTCAAGAGGCCGACATCGGGGTAGCCGAGACGGGTCGCCGACGTGCCGGCGCCGGTCATATACATGGCCTCGAAGCCTGCTTCAGCGACGAGGCGGGCATACATGGCGTCAACCACGCCGGGAGCCATGACAGCTCGCTTGCCTGCAAGCGCCTGCCGCAAGCGCTTTGTGCGCGTTAAGGACATGGTGTTCTCCAATTCTTAGAAGAGCAAGGCTGGTTGCGCGTACGGCGCACTCACATGCCGAGATAAGCCTGCCGCAGCTGCGGATCGGCGAGCAGCGTTGCCGCCTCGCCCTGCATGACGAAGCGACCCTGTTCGAGGACGTAAGCACGCTTGGCGACACCGAGCGACTGCATCACATTCTGCTCCACCAGGAGCACCGCGACGCCGTCGGCGTTGATCTTGGTGATCAACGCGAACATCTCCTCCACCATGAGCGGGGACAGGCCGAGCGAGGGTTCATCGAGGATCAACAGGTCCGGCTCCGACATCATGCCCCGCCCGATCNNGCCAGCATCTGCTGCTCGCCGCCCGATAATGTCCCGGCCGACGGGCAAAGCCGCTCTTTCAAACGCGGGAAGATGGTGCAAACGCGCTCGAAGTTCTGCTCGACCCTTGCGGTTGCACGGCGATAAGCGCCGAGCCGCAGATTTTCGCGAATGGTCAGGTTCGGAAAAATCTTGCGGCCTTCCGGCACCTGAGCGATCCCCAAGGCTACGATCTCGCTTGGCTTGCGGCCGTTGATCACCTCGCCCTTGAAGCTCACGGAACCAGCCGTGGGGCGGATGAAACCGGAGATGACGTTGTTGAGCGTCGTCTTGCCCACGCCGTTTGACCCCAGCAGCGCAACGATCTCGCCGGCTTCCACGCGCAGATCGAGGCCCTGAAGAACCGCCATCGAGCCGTAACCGGCCTGAATACCCGAAATCTCAAGCATGGTGTTCATCCTGAAGGCGTGCGGCCGCGCCGTGGCCGAGATAGGCTTCGACAACCGAAGCGTCCTTGACCAGTTCACGCGGCGGTCCGTGGGCGATCAGCTTGCCCTGGTTGAGGACGTAAGCCGTTTCGGCGAGGCTCATCACGGCCTGCATCACGTGCTCGATCATCAGGAAGGTGTGGCCTTCCTCGCGGATCTGCCGGATAATGCCCACGATCTCGTTGATCTCGGAGGGAATCAGACCCGCCATGACCTCGTCGAGAAGCAGCAGCTTGGCGCCGGTGGCCAGGGCACGGGCGAGTTCCAGGCGCTTGCGCCCGGCGATGGTCAGGGAGGATGCAGGTCGATCGAGCATGTTGCCCATGCCGAGCCGCTTGCCGACATCGCGAGCGAGCGCCATGGCTTCCCTGCGCTCATGGTGGTGCAGATAAGCGCCGACCGCGATGTTTTCCTGTACCGTCAGCCCGGCAAAAGGCTGCACGATCTGGAAGGTACGGATCATGCCGCGTGCGCAGATCTGGTGCGGCGGCAGGCCAGTGATGTCCTTGCCTTCGAATGTCACGCTGCCCGCATTGGGCTTGGTGAAGCCTGCGATCATGGTGAAGCAGGTGGTCTTGCCCGCACCGTTAGGGCCGAGCAGACCGACAATCGATCCTTCCCGCACATCCAGCGAAACATCGCTGACTGCTTGCAGCCCGCCGAAGCTCTTCGAAAGATTACGGACCTCAAGCATGGTCGTCATCCTTCCGGCTGTTGAAGGTTCCAAAAAGGGCGGCCAGGCCCATCAGGCCGCGTGGGAGCAGACGCACCGCGCAGATCAAGACGATGGCGTACAGCACGAAGTTGAGGCCCGGTGCATTCGGGAGGAGATGCTTGGCGCCTTCGCTCAGGAGATGCAGTCCCAGCGTTCCGATCAACGGTCCCCAGACAGTCCCGGCACCGCCAATGATCGGTCCGATCAGGGCTTCGATCGACACGGCGCTGCCGTAAACAACCGTGCTGTCGATGAAAAGGAACAGCTGGAGATAAAGAGCGCCGGCGAGGCCGCCGAAAGCGCCCGAGATCACCATCGCCTGAACCTTGATCTTGTAGGTGTCGATGCCGAGCGCGCGCGCCGCATCCTCGTTTTCACGAATGGCGACCAGATAGGCGCCGAAACGGGACTTCTTGATGAGGAAGGTGAGGAGCATGACGAGCGCCACGACAACCAGAAGGATCGTGTAGAACACGGTGCGGTCCGGGAACTGCAGCGTTGCGACGCCTGGGTCGAGCCGCAACTGCAAGCCGCTGCCGCCACCGGTGATGGCGAACGACGAGGCGCAGATGCGCAGCACTTCGGCGAAAGCCAGCGTCACCAGGGCGAAGTAGGAGCCCTTGAGACCGTAACGGAAAGCCAGCGCCCCGATAAAGCCGCCCATCGCCGCGCCAGCGATGATGCCGAAGCCGAAGGCGATCCAGGCATTGACGCCGAACTGCACCTGAAGGATCGCGGATGCATAGGCGCCCGTGCCGTAAAGCGCGGCATGGCCGAAGGAGGACATGCCGCCAAAGCCGCCGGTGATGTTCCAGGACAGGGCGATAATCGCGACGATGGGCCCTTAAATGGTGAAGCCGATCCAGACCGGCGAGGACATCAGGTAAACGCTGAGGAGGTAGGCGCAGGCAGCGACAACCAGCGCGATTTGACCAGCAGACTGAAGTTTCATCAGCGTCCCACCTTGCCCAGAAGACCGGACGGCTTGAACAAAAGGATCAGGATAAAGGCGACGAAGATGCCGATCTGGCCAAGGCTCTCGCCAAGGAAAAGACCGCATAGGGATTCGATGACGCCAAGCAGCAGTCCGGCAATAAGCGCACCGAGCAGGCTGCCCATTCCACCGAGAACAACAGTGGTGAAGGCGACCAGCACGAAGGTGTAGCCCACCTGCGGCGTGACATAGAAGGTCGGCAGAAGAAGGCAGGCTGCCAAGGCCACACAGGCCGTGCCGATGCCGAACNNAAGCAGACGGCATAGGTGTGGTTGACGTCGATGCCGACGAGCTCGGCGCCGCGCTTCTCGATCGCCACCGCCCGGATCGCCGATCCCGTACGGGTATGCGCCATAAACAGCCACAGAAGCGGTGCTGCCGCCAAGGCCGCACCAAAGGCGATGACGCGGCCGAGCGGCAGAAAGGCGCCGAGGACCTCGACCGTGTCATAGGCGTAGGGGATGTCGACGGATCGGGTGTTCGAGGTCCAGAAATAGAGCGCGAGATTGTCGATGATCATCGACAATGCCAGCGTGATCAAAAGAACGTTCTGTTCCGAGCCGGAGCTCATGGGCGAGATCAACCCGCGCTGCAGCGCATAGCCCAGGCCAAAGAAGACTGGCAGCACGATCGGGATTGCCAGATATGGGTCGATGCCGAGATAGAAGTTCAGGAAATAAACCGCGAACAGTGCCAGCATCAGCAGGCTGCCATGCGCGAAGTTGATGATATGGAGCACGCCATAGATGAGGGTCAGGCCCAGCGCTATCAGCGCATAGACTGCCCCCATCATCAGGCCGCTCAACACGGCAGGCAAGATCAGACTCGACATCGGGTTCGCTCGAATAAGTTGCAAATGAAAGCTCCGGCGACGGTTATCCGCCGGAGCTTCGAGCCGGTTTTTACTTGGCCGGGATCGGGAACACCGGCTCGGCGCTTGCGAATTCCTTGGGGAACACAAGCTCGATCTTTTCGCCACGGATCTGCGTGTTCACCGGCCGTGAGTTGACGTTGTCGCCGTTGACGAACTTGGTGGGCCCATAAGGCATAATCGACTGGTCGAAGGTGGAGGCGGCAAGGGCTTCCAGCATCTTCTTGCGATCGTCCGAGCCGCTGCGCTCCAGCGCATCGGCGATGACCTGCACCGTGGCGTAGGACACCATGACATCGTAGGTCAGGTCGAGACCGGCTGCGGAAGCCGCCGCAGCGAGGGCTTTCGAGTCCTCCTTGTTCGGGTCGTACCAGTGATTGCAGTCCATGACATACTGCGCAACTTCCTGGTTCTCGCGGACGAACTTGATGTTGGAGGCCGCGCCGCCGAGGATCGAATAGATCGCCTTCAGTTCCACGCGCTGCTGTCGCAGCGAACGAGCCATCAGCGTATATTCGTTGATGTAGTTCGACGGGATCAGGATATCGGCCTTCGAGGCCTTCACGCGCAGCGCGATGTTGGAGAAATCGCGATGCGGCGTCGGATGCGAGATGGTTTCCACGACTTCGATGCCCTGCTTGGGCAGCTCCGCGGCCATGATCTTGGCCATATTGGAACCGAACGGGCCGTCTTCATGGACGATCGCCGCAGTCTTGACGACGTTGCCGGCGCCCTCGTTCAACAGCTTGAGGTTTTCAAGCGCGACGCTGGTGCACTTGTTCACGCCCGGCGTGAAGCGGAACACGTTTGGAAGTCCGCGCTGGACGATATTCTCGGCGGTGCCGATGGAGAAAACCTGCGCCAGATCATATTTCGCGGCAGCCTGCGAAGAGGCAAGACCGAGCGCGGAGGCCGTTGCGCCCGTAAAGGCGACGACACCGGCTTGAGCAAGCGTGTCGACGGATGAGGCGGCAACTTCCGGGCGGCTTTGCGCATCCACCACGACTAGTTCGATCTGAGCGCCGTTCATGCTCTTGATGCCGCCGGCAGCGTTGATCTTGTCGGCAGCAAACTTCGCGCCGGCCGCACTCTGCGTGCCGTTGTAGGCGAGGTTGCCGGTGAGCGGCTCGAGCACGCCGACCTTCACGGTGGCGCCTTGTGCACGCAGGATGGAGGGTGTCGCGAGCGTCACGGCCAGCGCACCAGAGGCTTTCAAGAGGTCACGGCGATCAATTCTGAAGTTCATAAACAGTCTCCCATTGTTCGACGGCGATTATTTGTGCTGGTTCGTCCGTCAGCGACCCAGCCATGGATGAGATGCAATCCGCGCTTGTTCGAAAGCCTGGATCTGTTCGGCGTAAGTGAAGGTCATCTCGATCTCATCGAGCCCGCGCAGGATGCCCTCTCGTGCAAACGGATCGATGCTGACGGGATGCGTGCCCAGATTGGCCGGAAGGACCACTTCGCTTTTTTCGAGGTCGACGGTCACTTGCGCTTCCGGGAACTCGGCGAGATGTTCGGCAAGCGCGTCGCACAACGCGACCGGCAAACGAACCGGCACGACGCCGTTTTTCAGCGCATTGTTGTAGAAGATATCGCCGAAGCTCGGCGCGATCAGTGCGCGAATGCCGTGATCGACCAGCGCGTAGACCGCGCCTTCGCGTGAGGATCCGCAGCCGAAATTGTCTTCAACGAGCAGGATGGTCGCGCTGTCTGCGCCCGGCTTGTTCAAGGGAAAGGCAGGGTCGAGTTCACCGCGTTCATTGCGACGAATGTCGTGGAACAGGAACTGCCCGTAGCCCTGCGCCCGATCCGCCTTGAGGAAGCGGCCGGGGATGATCTGGTCGGTGTCACAGTTCACGCCGGGAACTGCGACGACCTTCGATGTCTCACTGGTGAAAGCTCTCATTTGTCCCTCACATGCGCCGAACATCGGTGAGACAGCCGCTGATGGCAGCGGCGGCAGCCATGGCCGGGCTGACCAGATGCGTGCGCGCGCCTGGGCCCTGGCGGCCAACGAAATTGCGGTTCGAGGTGGACGCACAGCGCTCGCCTGGACCGACCACGTCGCCATTCATCGCCGCACACATGGAGCAGCCGGATTCACGCCATTCGAAGCCTGCTTCCTTGAAGGTCTGGGCCAGGCCCTCGACTTCCGCCTGTTCCTTCACCTGCGTTGATCCGGGCACGACGATGGCCGGGATCACCGCCTTGCGTCCCTTCAAGACGGACGCTGCCGCGCGCAGATCCTCGATGCGGCTGTTGGTGCAGGAACCGATGAACACCTTGTCGAGCTTGAGCCCATCGAGCGGCATGCCGGGGGCGAGTTCCATATATTCAAGCGACTTCGCGGCAGACTTGCGCTTGTCGGCATTGTCGAAGATCGTGGGGTCCGGCACGTGGCCGTTGATCGCAACGGCATCCTCGGGGCTCGTGCCCCAGGTCACCATCGGCGCGATCTCGGCACCCTCCAGCACGACCTCGCGATCGAAAACAGCGCCTTGGTCGCTGACGAGTTCGCGCCAATGCGCAACCGCCGCATCCCATTCCAGTTCGGCGGGCGCGTAGTGCCGGCCTCGAACATAAGCGAAGGTCGTTTCGTCGGGTGCCACCATGCCGAAGCGCGCAGCTGCCTCGATCGACATGTTGCACAGCGTCAAACGCGCTTCGATGGAGAAGTTACGTACAACCGGTCCGGCGAATTCGATGGCATAACCACCCGCACCCGCCGCACCGATCCTGGCGATCAGCGCCAGCATTACATCCTTGGCCGTGACGCCCTGCCCCAGCGTACCATTCACGGTGACCCGCATGGTTTTCGGCTTCAACTGCCACAAAGTCTGGGTCGCGAGCACATGGGCGTTTTCGGACTGGCCGATGCCGAACGCGATCGCGCCCAGCGCGCCTTGTGTCGACGTATGACTGTCGGAGCACACTATCGTCAGGCCTGGCAGGGTGATGCCCTGTTCGGGTGCCACGACATGGACGATGCCCTGTTCCCGGCTCGTCAGACCGAAATGGCGCAGGCCACCCCATTCCATGTTCTCGTCGAACGTGTCGATCATCTTGGCGATGGCCGGACTGGCGGCATCTTCCGAGCGCCGACCAAGCGTGGGCACGTAGTGATCGGCAACGCCGAAGATCTGCTTGGGCCGGCGCGGTTTCAGGCCGCGACGCTTGAGATCGGCAAAGGCATGGAAGCTGCCTTCGTGGATCATGTCCCGGTCGATATAAAGCAGCGACGGCCCGGCCGGATGACGCAGGATCTCATGCTCGTCCCAGATCTTGCCTAGCATCCTGCGAGGTGCGGCATCGGCTGCCATGATCGTCTCCACTTGAAGGTCCGGCGCTGGCAAAGGGCTGGCGCCGAAACCCTGATGCGAGTTCAGCTCGACGCGCGAAACGCCGCGCAGATCTCGCCCGCCGGTGCGTTCCACACACCGTCATGCGAAAGGATGTAGTCGAGGACCTCCCGCAGATATTCGATGCGGTAAGGCATGCCCGAAACCCAGCTATGCAGCGGCAGGCTCATCACCCGACCGCCGCCTTCAGAGCTTTCGCGGTAAAGCACGTCGAAGCGATCCTTGACCTGCTGAACCCATTGCGGCTCGGACTGGAAATATTCGTCTGCCACAACCCGATCGTCGGTTTCATAGGCGAGCGGCATGGCGATCAACGGCCCAGCCCCGGTGCGCATCTCGTAGGGCAGATCGTCATTGGCCCAGTCCAGGCCATAGGCGACGCCGTTGCGGGCAAGAATGTCGGGCGTGTTGAAGCTCTGGGCCCGGCCCGGCGAAAGCCAGCCGGTGACCGCCTGCCCGCTTTCCTCGCGCAGGAGGCGCAGGGCTTCGGCCACGATGGCGTTTTCCTCGTCCTCGGACAGACCCGAATGATGCACCTTGCCCATGTCGAGGCCATGGGCGACGATCTCGTGGCCGCCTTCAACAACGGCGCGCAGCAGAGCCGGATAGCGCTTGGCGATGATGCCGTTGATGGCAAAGCTGGTCTTCAGACCCTTTTCGCCTAGCAGTCGCAGCACGCGAAACACGCCGACGCGATTGCCGTAGTCGCGGTTGGTGTAATAGCGGAAGTCCGGATAGGGCATCGACAGCGCGCCCGGCGCCTTGAATGGCTTGGACGGCATGTCGAGCGGGAAATACTGGACATGCGTGACCACCGACAGCGCGATCCGTGCGCCGTTCGGCCAGGTGATCGGCTTGCGCTGGAACATGTCCGACCAGTCGTAACGGTCATGATCCATGCCGTAACGGCGATGCGGGTATTCCAGGTAGTTGTCGGGCAGCGGCATCAGCGTGATCCCCCTTCCGCATTATGCGCCGCCATTGCGGCGTTGAAGGCGTCGTAAGCGCCTGATGCATGATAGGCTTCGGCGATCTCGCGACCCGTCGTCTGCCAAACGCCGTCATGACCGGCGATGTATTCGATCGCTTCGGCAAAGGCGTCGATGCGGTGCGGCTGGCCGACAAGGTAAGGATGAAGCGGGATGCACATCACCGTGCCGCTGTCCGCACCTTCCTTGTAGAGCTGGTCGAATTGGCGCTTGATGATCTCGCCGTAATGGCGCGGCGTGACCTTCTGCGTGTTGTAAACGATGACGTCGTTCATCTCGAGCGAATAGGGCATCGAGATCAGTCTGCCGCTCTTGACCTTGACCGGCATGGGCTGGTCGTCATGGAACATGTCGCAGGTATACTGGATGCCGGCTTCCGACAGGATGTCCATGGTCCAGAAGTTGTTCGACAGCGCCGGCGACAGCCAGCCGGCAAGCTCCTGACCGGTATGCTTGCGCACCGTATCGAACGCGTCGCGGATGATCTCGCGCTCCTGTTCGATCGTCATGTTGTAGACGTAGCGGGTGTTGTAGATGCCGTGGGAAAAGAACTCCCAGCCGCGATCCGCACAGGCCTTGATGATTTCGGGATGGTGGTCGCACAGCGCGACGTTGAGCGACACTGAACCTCGAAAACCGGCGCGATCCATCGCCGCCATCATCCGCTGCCAGCCGACGCGATTGCCGTAGTCGCGATGCGAATATTGCAGCACGTCCGGGTTCGGTCGCGCCCACGGGGTGCGGGTCGGATTGTTGGGCGGATCGTATTCGTAGAACTCGATGTTCGGCGCGATCCAGACGGCGATCTTCTTGTTGCCCGGCCAGACGATCTTCGGTCGCTCGTTCCAGGGCAGATAGTCGTAGAGACCGAGATCGGACTGCATCGGCTTTGCGTCAGCGGCCATCTCAGCGCGCCTCCGGCTGGTACGCCTCGTACCAGGCGATTGCTTCGGCAACCGGGATCACGTCGCCATACTTCACTGAAATGTCGTAGAGATTGGCGAAGTGCGGGCTTTCATGCTTGTCGGCGACGCATTCTTCCGGGACCACAACCCGGTAGCCGCGCGAAATCGCATCCACGACGCAGGCGCGCACGCAGCCGGACGTCGATCCGCCCGTAATCACCACCGTGTCGCACTGATGCCAGACCATGAGAGATTGCAGGTTCGTCTCATGAAACGGCGACGCCATGCGCTTGTTGATGACGATGTCTTTGACATGGTCGATCTTGAGGCGCGGGTCGAACTCAGCCCGGCGCGAGCCGACCTTGATGTTCTGCAGCGAGTCCGGCGTATCGGTCCGGGTTCCCCAGACGCCGCAATCCTCGCCCGAATCCATATAGGCGACATAGGTCCAGGTGG
>DCDI01000183.1:0-4963 GCA_002316345.1 Phyllobacteriaceae bacterium UBA1059
CGACATCGCGGCCATGCACTTCGGTGCCGGCGCGCGGCTCGATGGTGCGGCCGGCAAGCCAGTCCCGGATCAGCGGCGTCCACTTGTCTTCGCGACCAGCCACGGCGGGGCCATAAACGCCGGTGACGCGCAGCGAGGTGGTGGTGAACACCTCGTCCGCCAGTGCCTGCAAGCGGCGCTCGCCGGCAAGCTTTACTTCGCCGTAAAGCGTGNNACGGGTGTCTTCGTCCAGCACCTTGCCGGGCGGCTGGGTGCCGTAAACGGCGCGGGTTGACAGGAAGATGGTGCGCGCGACCTTGGCTGCCTTGGCTGCCTTGAAGAGGGCTTCGGTGCCGTTGATATTGCGGACCTTGAAGCCTTCTGGATCATCGCCCTCGCCGCCGCGGAAGTGGCCGGGCAGATGATCGAAGGCGGCATGGATGAAATTGCTGGCGCCGTTGAAGGCCGGCGACCAGTCGATCTCGTCGCCGAGGCTGGCGGTCATGAAGGCGACCGGCCCGACGAAGTCGCCGCGATGCGGCGCATGGCGGCCGATGACGCGCACATGATGCCCCGCCTCGATCAAACCGTTGACGATGAAGCGGCCGACAAAGCCGGTTCCGCCGGAAACAACCGAGATCGGGAATGTCATTGCGCGGTCGAATTCGAGCTCGGATTTGGAAGCATATCGATGTCCGGAATGGCCGCGCCCATGCGGAACGCTTGCCAAAGGTCGATAAGCGGTTTCAGCCGGTCCGCCTTGGGATGGTCGATCTCCCAGGGTTTCTCGTACTGAAAGTGCAACACGGAAATCGCCTTCCAGTTCCACAGATCCGGCATGTTGAACCAGACATATTGCAGCATGTTGTCAAACACCGGCAGACCCTGCCAGCCCGGGAAATAGGTTTCCAGGAAAGTCTGGTCCGTACGGCGCCAGAAGGTGTCGGGTTCATCCAGTCGGGACAACATGGCATCAAAGGTCATGCTGGAGGGTTTCGCGACAAACACGCCGGAATTCAGGCGGTGGAAGTCGCTGAGGCCTTCATACACGTTGGGTGCTGCAGAAAATTCCGGATAGTTGAACAACCGGTCGATGGACCGCAGCACGAGCGTATCGGCATCGAGGAAAACGACGGTCTCGTATTGCGTGAGCTGCCACAGCCGCAGCTTGGCGAAATTATCGAGCGGCGTGTGGAAGCCGGGCTTGCGGCCCTTGGTAAAGGGCGCGTCGCCGTGCAGTTTAGCGCGAGCATGGCGCTCGTTGAAGGCGTCTGAAGTCGGCAGCAGCTCGGCTTGAACCAGCTTGGCGCCTTCGCGCTCAAGCGTCTCCAGATCAGCGCTTGAAACGCCGCCGGTATGGAGGACGACAAGATCGGCTGCGGTGCCGGTGCGCTTCAGGGAGCGCAGCAGGACCCTCGCGCCGAGCGCGTAGTCGGTGTTGGTGACGAGGGTGACGAAGGCATAGCGGGTCATGCGAAAGCTCTACGCTTAGGCAGCAGCAGCAAGCAACTCCTGCGAGAGCTGCGCCCTAGCATCGAGAAACTCGATCCCGACGATATGCCCCTGCGCATCATAATCCAGGACGATCCTCGGGGAGACCTCTTCACTTTCCAGGATCTGCCCATCCGAAAGGCGGATATAGGCTGCGTTCGCAACTGCGTCGTAGCGTAAGGCTGGCGTCATTCTGGCGGCATCGATGGCGTTCTTACCCTCCCCCTTGTGGGGAAGGTCGATCCGCGAAGTGGATCGGGTGTGAGCGTTGCGTTCGCCATCATACCCCCACCCGGCTCACTGCGTTCACCACCCTCCCCACAAGGGGGAGGGTAAAACGCTCAACTCACGCTTTTCAGGCGCTTGCCTTCCGGGTCATGTTCCAGCGTCGGCGCGATGTCCTTTGTCCAGGCCGACACCGCCGGGATGCGGCTGCGGTCGACGCGGTAGGCATACTTCTTGGCGACATCCATGACTTCCGACAGGAGGCCGGCTTCCAGCGTGATCGGATTGAGGCCCAGCGCCCGGAACTGGTCGTTCTTGACCACCAGGTCGTTCTCGGCCGCTTCCTTGCGCGGGTTCGGCAGATAGGCAACCGTGCCGCCGGCGATGCGGGCAACCAGTTCGGCGAGATCGCGCACGCGGTGCGTTTCGGTCATCTGGTTGAAGATCTTGACCCGGTCGCCGCGCTTCGGCGCATTGTTGAGCGCCAGTTCGATGCAGCGCACGGAATCCTGGATGTGGATGAACGCGCGGGTCTGCCCGCCGACGCCATGAACGGTCAGCGGATAGCCGATCGCCGCCTGGATCAGGAAGCGGTTCAGCACCGTGCCGTAATCGCCATCATAATCGAAGCGGTTGACCAGCTGATCGTGCCGGCGCGTTTGCTCCGTATGCGTGCCCCAGACGATGCCCTGATGCAGGTCGGTGATCCGCACGCCGTCATTCTTGGCGTAGAACTGGAACAGCTGCTGATCCAGGCACTTGGTCATGTGGTAGATCGAGCCGGGATTGGAGGGGTACAGGATCTCCTGGCTGACCGTTTCGCCCGACATGGTCTCGATGCCGACCGGCAGATAGCCTTCGGGAATCGCGGCACCAACGGTGGAATAGCCGTAAACGCCCATCGTGCCGAGATGAACGAGATGGGCGTCGAGCCCGATCTCTACCATGGCGTTTAGCAGGTTATGCGTGGCGTTGACGTTGTTGTTGACCGTGTAGTTCTTGTGCCGGTCCGACTTCATGGAATAGGGCGCGGCGCGCTGCTCGGCGAAATGCACGATCGCGTCCGGCCTGTTTTCGGCCAGCCAGCTTTTCAGCACTTCATAATCGCGCGCGAGATCGATGAGGTGGAAATGGATGCGGCGACCGGTTTCCTGATGCCAGATGCGTGTGCGTTCCTGGATCGAATCCATCGGCGTCAGCGACTGGACGCCGAGCTCCGTGTCGATCCAGCGGCGCGACAGATTGTCGAGGATGTGGATCTCATGGCCCTGCTCCGAAAGGTGCAGCGAAGTGGGCCAGCCGACGAAACCATCACCACCCAGAACGGCAATCTTCATCGATTCGATCCTTGTGTCTTTTTAAACCAGCGATCCCTTAGCCGGTTTTTGTGACAGGATCACGTTCTAGCATGCGTTTCTACGAATCCACGCCGGGATAACCCGCATTTTTCAGGATCTTGGCGAGATGCGCAGCATTCGACACCAGCATGTCGATGGTCTGCTGCACCTTTTCCGGCGGTGACTTGAACTCCTTGTATTCCTTGGAGCCCATGGCTTCGCCGACCCAGTAAGCGCCGGCATTGGCGGGGATGGTGAAGCCGACATCGTTGAGCGCCTGGTAGCATTCGGCATGAACATGGTGCGCGCCGTCTTCATTGCCGACGACGGCAACCACGGCTACTTTGCCGGCTGCCGGCATCCGGCCCCGGTCGTCGGTTTCTTCCAGAAAGGCGTCCATGCGTTCCATCACGCGTTTGGCGACCGAAGAGGGTTGGCCGAGCCAGATCGGCATTGCCAGAACGAAGATGTCTGCGTCGAGGATCTTCTGGCGCAGAGGCGGCCATTGATCGCCTTCACCCATGTCGCTTTCCACACCCGGCTTAATGTCGTGGTCGAGCGCGCGTTCGACCTCACAGGACACGCCGACCTTCTCGAAGGCCTTGAAGAGGTCCGAGACGAGCTTCTCGGTGGAAGAGCTTTCCTCGTTTGACGAGGCCTTGAGCGAACAGTTGAGGGCGAAGGCTTTCAGGCTGGCCATGAAGACGCTCCTTGGGTTGCAGGTGCCTCCCCAACGGCTGCAAGGCGAGTTTGTTTCTTGCCGACAGTGCCGACGCCTTTCTGTCAGCAGGACCACGCTGCCGCACAGGTGGACGCCGGACCCTCTTCCCCTTCAAGGGGACTCTCACCATATTGTCGGCATGGCCAATTCACCGTCTCTCAAAGCGCCTTCGGGTCCGAAGAAGCGCGGCAATCCGCTGACCGACTTTCTTGATGCGTCCGAACCGCTGCATCGCGGGCGAGCGCCGGACGACACGATCGATGCCGCCGAAGGGCCGGTCGATGCCGCCGACGATGCCGCGCGCGACGGTTTCGGCGAAGCACCGCAGATGGAGCTGACGGGCACGCCGTTGAGCGGATCGATCAGCGACTGGGCTGCTCAGATCGAGAAGGAGGCGGAGAACGCGGAGCGTGAGGCTTCTGCTGCACCCCCACCCCGTACCCCTCCCCTCAAGGGGGAGGGGAAATCGGAGAGCGAGACGCTTGATGTAGACGTCACACAGGGAAGCGCGGCAGTGACGTCACCCTCCCCCTTGAGGGGAGGGATAGAGGGTGGGGGTAACGACGTCTCCACAAACTCCTTCCCTGCGTCGCGCGCCGCCTCTCCCGTCAAGGGTGGAAGTAAGGCGGCCAAGAAAGTCCCCGAGCGCTCGTCGGCAGCGACTAAGTCGGCGCGTGGCACCTCCATGGGTGGCGCGGCGACGCCGAAGGAGCGTGCGGCGGCGGGGCTCAATCCCGTTGCCGGCATGGATATCAGCCTCGAAGACGCGTCGTCGCTGAATTCATCCGGCGTGACCGCCACGGTGGCGGCCCTGTCGGCGCTGATCGAGAGTGGCAATCCCCTGCATAAGAACGGTGTGCTGTGGACGCCGCACCGCCCCCATCGGCCGGAAAAATCCGAAGGCGGCATCACGCTGAAGATGCAGACCGAGTTCAAGCCGTCGGGCGACCAGCCGACGGCGATCAAGGATCTCGTGGAAGGCGTGCAGCAGAACGACCGCACGCAGGTGCTGCTCGGCGTCACCGGCTCTGGCAAGACCTTCACCATGGCCAAGGTGATCGCCGAAACGCAGCGCCCCGCGCTGATCCTCGCGCCCAACAAGACGCTGGCGGCGCAGCTCTACGGCGAGTTCAAGAAGTTCTTCCCGGAGAACGCCGTCGAGTATTTCGTTTCCTACTACGACTACTACCAGCCCGAAGCCTATGTGCCG
>DCDI01000183.1:5000-21781 GCA_002316345.1 Phyllobacteriaceae bacterium UBA1059
CGTCGGTGTCCTGCATCTACGGTATCGGCTCCGTCGAAACCTATACGGCCATGACGTTTCAGATGACGATCGGCGATCGCCTGGACCAGCGGCAATTGCTCGCCGACCTCGTGGCGCAGCAATACAAGCGGCAGGACATCAACTTCGTGCGCGGCTCATTCCGCGTGCGCGGCGATACGATCGAGATCTTTCCGGCCCACTTGGAAGACCGCGCTTGGCGCATCTCCTTGTTCGGCGACGAGATCGAAAGCATCATGGAATTCGACCCGCTCACCGGCAAGAAGACCGGTGAGCTGAAGTCGGTCAAGATCTACGCCAACTCGCACTATGTGACGCCGCGCCCGACGCTGAACCAGGCGATCAAGTCGATCAAGGAAGAGCTGCAGGGCCGCCTTGTCGAGCTGGAGCGTGCCGGCCGTTTGCTGGAAGCGCAGCGGCTGGAACAGCGCACGCGGTTCGATCTGGAAATGCTGGAAGCGACCGGTTCCTGCGCCGGCATCGAGAACTATTCGCGCTATCTCACCGGCCGCCAGCCGGGCGATCCGCCGCCGACCTTGTTCGAATACATCCCGGATAATGCGCTGGTGTTCATCGACGAGAGCCATGTGACCGTGCCGCAGATCGGCGGCATGTATCGCGGCGACTTCAGGCGCAAAGCGACGCTGGCCGAATACGGCTTCCGCCTGCCCTCGTGCATGGACAACCGTCCGCTGCGCTTCGAGGAATGGGACGCGATGCGGCCACTTTCGGTTGCGGTTTCGGCAACGCCTGGCGGCTGGGAGATGGAAGAGTCCGGCGGCGTGTTCGCCGAGCAAGTGATCCGTCCCACCGGTCTGATCGATCCGCCGGTCGAGGTTCGCCCCGCCAAGGCGCAGGTCGACGATGTCCTGGGCGAAATCCGCGAAACAACGGCTGCCGGCTATCGCACGCTCTGCACCGTGCTGACCAAGCGCATGGCGGAGGACCTGACGGAGTATCTGCATGAGCAGGGTATCCGCGTGCGCTACATGCATTCCGACATCGACACGCTGGAGCGCATCGAGATTTTGCGCGACCTTCGGCTCGGGGCCTTTGACGTGCTGGTCGGCATCAACCTGCTGCGCGAAGGTCTCGATATTCCCGAATGCGGCTTCGTCGCGATCCTCGATGCCGACAAGGAAGGCTTCCTGCGCTCCGAAACGTCGCTGATCCAGACCATCGGCCGTGCGGCGCGCAACGTGGACGGCAAGGTCATCCTCTATGCCGACCAGATCACCGGCTCGATGACGCGGGCGATGGAGGAAACCAACCGCCGCCGCGAAAAGCAGCTGGCCTATAATGCCGAGCACGGCATCACGCCGGAAAGCGTGAAGTCCAACATCGCCGATATTCTGGACTCGGTTTACGAGCGTGATCATGTGCGCGCAGAAATCCCTGGCGCGAAGGAAAAGGGCGGCTCCAACAACCTCGTCGGCAACAATCTCAAGGCGCATCTCGATCATCTCGAGAAGGAAATGCGCAACGCCGCGGCCGATCTCGACTTCGAAAAGGCCGCGCGCATCCGCGACGAGATCAAGCGCCTGCGCGAAGCCGAACTTGCCATCTCGGACGATCCGCTCGCGCGTACGGTGGAATATGAAAGCCCGGCTTCGGGCCGCGAAAAGGGCAAGCACAACAAGGGCCGGGCGCTGCATCGCACCGTGGACGAGGAAACCGGCAAGTCGCTGTTTGCCAAACCCGACCTCGACAATATGGGTCCTGGAACAGACACAGCGACCCCGGCCGGCGCCGTGTCGCGTTCGCTGTTCCGCAAGAACTCGCTGGACGAGATGACGGTGAGGCGCACCGAGAAGCCGGTGGAAGGCACCAAGCCGGAAAAGCCGGTGCCGGGCAGCGCCGACGATGTTCGCCCCCTGATCCGCGCCAAGATTGGCGTCGGTTCCTATGAAGACCCGACCGATGTCGCCAAGCAGAAGCGCCGCAAGTCCAAGACGGGACGTCCGGGGCGGTGAAGGTAAGTCTGCCGCTTGGCCTTGCAGCCGCGATCCTCACTGCCCTCTCCTTCCCCGCACTAGCGCAAGTCAAGGCGACGGAGCGGGTGAAGACCTATGCGGTTTCGGGTTCTACCGGCCATGAACTCTATGAATCCATCGGCGCGAACGGCCCACGGATTGGTGGTATGGGCGTGGTTGGGACAATCGCTCACACCAACTTCGATTTGAAATGGCGGCGCAATTATCAGCGTGAGGGTAATGGTTGCCGGCTGGTGTCGGCGGTTCCGTTTCTGACTATTACCTACACCGTACCGAAAGCGAAGGACGCGCTTCCAGCAGGCACAGCTAAGCTTTGGAAGACCTTTAGCGCCGGCATTCTCGCTCATGAAAAGATGCATGGGCGGCAGATCAGGACCATGGCGGATCGGATCTACAAGGAAACGGTGGGTTTCTTCCAGGCGGACGATCCGGAGTGTCGGATGATCCGCGAGGCGATCCAGCCTTTGTTGGCGGCGGCCTCAAGCGATCAGCGGCACGAGGCCAGTGAGTTCGACCGGGTGGAGATGAGCGATGGCGGCAATGTCCATCAGCTGATCCTCAACCGGGTGAATGGCGGTCGCTGAACCCGCTCATTCCTCGGGTTCGGTGGTGAACAGGAGCGGATAGCCGGCATTCCGCCCGGCATCGGTGGCGCGCGTTGCCTTGGTTTCAGCCACGTCCTTGGTGAACACGGCGACCACGCACACGCCCTTACGATGAGCGGTCATCATGATCTGGTTGGCCGTGTCGGCGTTGACGCGGAATTCCGCCTTGAGGACCGCGGTCACGAACTCTCGTGGCGTGAAGTCGTCATTGATCAGAATGACCTTGTGCAGCTTCGGCCGCTCGGTTTTTGGCCGCACCTTGGTGACGGGCGGAGTATCGATCTCGCTCATGGCCGATCAGCCTTCTCGATCTTAAACGAAAACACGACGGCGCCGGCAAACAAGTGCCACTGCGAACCGACGTCTTTCCTTGATGATGAACGTTGCAAGCCAAGTCGCAACGTGCCCTTATTATAGTGGCTCCACGCCTTGGCGCCAACAGGCAGAAGCATCAGTCGTCTTGACTGCGGCTCCGAGCGGAGCGTTGCGGATCAAGCAACTACAAAGCGCAAATTACCCAGTTCATTCGGCTCCCGTTCAAGCAATCGCCCTTGATTTCGATCAAAGGTTAAGCGGTCTCAAGTACTTATAAGCGGCATCGGCTTTAGACTTTAGGTTGCACCTCTTGCCGGGCTTTTTCTTCCATGCGATAAATGTGCACGTTTAGGCATTTGCCGTTCAGGGACGCATGAAACCGTCGTCCACCCGGCACTGACTATTTGAAACCCGCAGCAATGTGGGGAGGAAGGCCGGCCGAGGCGCAACCAAGGCCGGTTACGACAAAGCTTGGGACAAGGAGTTATCCCTTCATGGCGCAGACTGGTACTGTGAAGTTCTTCAACGCAACGAAGGGCTTCGGCTTCATTACACCCGACGATGGCGCCAAGGATGTGTTCGTGCACATTTCAGCCGTTGAACGTTCAGGCATGCACACGCTGACCGACGGACAAAAGATCAGCTTCGAAGTCGAGCCCGATCGCATGGGCAAGGGCCCAAAGGCGGTTAACCTCCGCCCCGCGTGACCTCGGCTTCAGCCGATGGGGCGATCGCTGATCGCGCACATGAAAATGAGTGCGGGGGTCGTTTCCCCGCGCTTGATCATCGCCCCCTTATCATGACGTAAGCGGAAGCTTTTTCTTGCCGAGGCGGCTGAAATCGGCCAACACTAAGGCGCGGTGCCGCCTTGAGCCTTGTGACGGATGATCCTGCTCGCGCCGGCGCTGACCGGGCGCATGCGTTCCGGCTGATCCACGGAACGAGGGAAGAGCAGATGGCACAAAGCGGAACTGTAAAATTCTTCAACGAAGACAAGGGCTTCGGCTTCATCACGCCGGATGATGGCGGCAAGGATGTGTTTGTGCACATTTCCGCCGTTCAGTCTTCCGGTCTGCCCGGCCTGCAGGATGGCCAGAAGGTGCGCTTCGACACAGAGCCGGACAAGCGCGGCAAAGGTCCCAAGGCGGTCAATCTCCAGATCGGCTGAACGCAGCGCTTCAGCACCATCTAATGGGCGGGAACCTGCCTATTCAGCGCGCGTTCAGATAGCGCGCGCTAGAGCGTTGTTTCAAGCTGGTAATGTTCTTGGAGACCGGCGCAGGAGATCTGAAATGAAGCGCTTCCTGAAGTCCTTAGTTTTGTCGGCCGCCGTTGCCGCAACCACTCTGACGGCCTTTTCGAGCGCGCAAGCGGATGACCGCTGGCGCTATCGTGACGGCTATCGTCATCACCATTCCCACCGCGCCAGCGACGCGGCCGTAGCCGGCATCGCCGGTCTGGCTGTCGGTGCCCTGGTTGGCGGTGCGTTGGCACAGCCGCGCGAGCGGATCATCGTCGATGATGGCTACTACCCGGCCCCGCCCCCGCGCCGCGTTTATGCGCAGCCGCGCTACGTTCAGTCCCGTCCGCAAGTCGTTTATAGCGGCGGCGGATACGGCATCGAGCCGTGGTCGCGTGACTGGTACCGTTACTGCTCGGACCGTTATCGCAGCTTCAATCCGTCGACCGGCACCTTTGTCGGCTATGACGGTGTGAGCCGCTTCTGCGAAGCCAACTGATTTCGCAGTTTCATTCAATGAAAACGCCGCGGTTCACACCGCGGCGTTTTTGTTTGTGGGTGCTCGGTTCGTTAGGCGGCGCCCGTCAGGAACGGGTTGGTGCGGCGCTCTTCGCCAAAATGTCCGCCCGGACCATGGCCGCAGATGAAGCCGACTTCGTCACCAAGCGGCAGCAGCTTGGTCTTGATGGAGTGGATCAGGGCGGCATGATCGCCGCCCGGCAGATCGGTGCGCCCGATCGAGCCGTTGAACAACACATCGCCGACATGGGCGAAGGCGGCGGCGCGATTGTAATAGACGACATGGCCGGGCGCATGACCCGGGCAATGCAGCACCTCGAACACGTAGTCGCCGAATGACACCGTCTCGCCTTCGGTGAGGAAGCGGTCCGGCGTACAGTTGCGCACGCTCTCCGCCACACCAAAACGCTGCGCCTGCATCTCGATATTTTCGAGCAAAGGCCGATCTGCCTCATGCGGGCCGATCAAAGGCACGCCAAGCAGCTCCTTCAACTCCATCGCGCCGCCGGCATGGTCGATATGGCCGTGGCTGAGCCACAGCGCTTCGACCTGGATGCCATATTGCTTGAGCGCCGCCTGGATACGTGGCACGTCGCCGCCCGGATCGACGACTACGCCGACCTTCGTTTCGGCATCGAACAGGATGGTGCAGTTCTGCTGGAAAGCCGTCACCGGCACGATCGCTGCGTTGAGTTGGCCCATGCGTGACCTCCCTGATGTCTAGTCCGGCATAGGCTGGTTCCGGCGAGCGAACAAGCGCAGCCCTCGCAATGCACAAGACCTCTTGCACTTCGCGACATCAGATTGTAACGATATAACGTTATGTTACACCGTAACGATCCGCATTTCTGTTCAACCGCGAGGTTTCTTCATGCACAACACCCTTATCCAGCGCGCTGCCGCGCTCGCTCTGTCTTCGACGCTGCTGTTCACCGGCGCGGTCTTCGCAGCCGATAAAGCGGCGCCGGAAACCGCCCAAAGCCAGGAACACGCGCACGGCCATCATCATCCGCAAACCGAAGAGGAAAAGAAGATCTATGCCGGCATCTTTGAGGACGATCAGGTTAAGCCGCGCTTGCTGTCCGACTGGGAAGGCCACTGGCAGTCGGTTTATCCCTACCTGACCGATGGCACGTTGGACCCGGTCATGGCCAAGAAGGCCGAAAAAGGTGACAAGACCGCTGCGGAATACAAGGAAGAGTACGAGGTCGGATACAAGACCGATGTCGACTGGATCAGCATCGAAGGCGATCAGGTGACCTTCTACAAGCAGCGCCAGCCGTCCAAGGCGACCTATGCCAGCGACGGGTTGGAGATCCTGACCTACCCCAAGGGCAATCGCGGCGTTCGCTTCATCTTCAAGAAGATATCAGGCGATGATGCGGCGCCGGATTATTTCCAATTCAGTGACCACACGATCGCGCCGCAAAAGGCAGGGCATTTCCATCTCTATTTCGGGGATGATCGCGCAGCGCTGCTGAAGGAGATCACGAACTTCCCGACCTATTATCCCTTCGCGCTGAACAAGGATGAGATCGTCGAGGAAATGCTGGCGCACTAAAAAAGCGCCCTGCCCGAACGCATTGCGGCCTCCGACATCTGCCGGAGGCCGCAATGATGATGACGCAGCCTGCCGCTTATTCGGCGGCGATCTGCTTCGGCGTCACTTCTGCCGTGTAGTCGTTCATCAGCTGCTCGCTGATCTTACCCGGCGTGAAGCGGAACTCGCCGATCTCCGACACTGGCGTCACTTCTGCGGCCGTCCCGGTGAGGAAGCATTCGCTGAAGCTCGACAGTTCTTCCGGCTGAATAGCGCGTTCGTTCACCGTGATGCCGCGACGCTTGGCGAGTTCGATCACCGTCTGGCGCGTGATGCCGTTCAGGAAGCAATCGGCGTCCGGCGTATGCAACTGGCCGTCCTTCACGAAGAACACGTTGGCGCCGGTGGCTTCGGCAACCTGGCCGCGCCAATCAAGCATCAGCGCATCGGCATAGCCCTTGGCTTCCGCGGCATGTTTCGACAGCGTGCAGATCATGTAAAGGCCGGCGGCCTTGGCGCGCGACGGTGCTGTGCGCGGATCCGGACGGCGATACTCAGCCATGTCCAGGCGGATGCCCTTCAGCTTCTGCTCGGGGTTGAAATAAGACGGCCACTGCCAGATCGCGATCGCGCAATTGATGCGGTTGTTCTGAGCGGAAACGCCCATCGACTCGGATCCGCGCCATGCCACCGGACGCACATAAGCGTCGGTGAAGCCCTGCTTGCGCAGCAGTTCGCGGCAGGCGTCGTTGATCACCTCATGCGAATACGGAATGGTGAAGCCGAGGATCTCGGCGGAATCATGCAAGCGCTTGGTGTGCTCTGCGAGCTTGAAGATCTCGCCGCCATAAGCGCGTTCGCCTTCAAACACCGAGCTTGCATAATGAAGGCCATGGGTGAGCACGTGAACCTTGGCATCCGCCCACTTCACGAACTCGCCGTTCATCCAGATAAAGCCGTCCAACTGATCGAATGGGACCGATGCCATGGTAATCTCCCTAGGAGCGCTTGTTATAGTTGACGAAATCCCGTTTGTAGCGAGATCTTATCGCGTCCAGTCTGTTTAAAGGTGGGCAACGATGAGGCAATCAATGATGTTGCGGGAAAAACGTCCTGACGCTGTTTTTCGTTCGCGTATCGTCGATTTGCTGGCAGAAAATTACCATGGTTCGGGATTATGTCAACAAGGCTGACATAAACTTCAGGAGCACGTTTTAGACAATGCCCGATACAAGCGCCCGCAGGATCGATCCCGCAGAGGAGACTGCACCGAATTCCGAGGCGCCCGAGATCGATTTCGATCTCATCGAACTGTTCTTCTTCGCGTATCNNTCGGACCCCGACCACATGCTGGACGAGCTGGGTTTCGGGCGGGCGCATCACCGCATCCTGCACTTCATCAACCGCCGGCCGGGATTGACCGTGGCCGAGCTTCTGGACGTACTGCAGATCACCAAGCAGAGCCTGGCGCGGGTACTGAAGCAGCTGATCGACACCGGCCATGTCATGCAGGTGCAGGGTCCGCGCGACCGCAGGCAGCGCGAGTTGCATCTGACGGCGAAGGGTCGTGCACTGGCGCTGGCGCTGGCTGCGCCACGCCCCCGCCGTATCAGCCGGGCATTGGCCGACCTCAAGCCGGAAGACCGTTCAACCGTCGAACACTTCCTGAAGGAAATGGTGAATCGCGAATTCAGGCAGCAGGTGGATAATCTCGGGCACCACGAGCCTGAGTCGGCTGAGGAACAATCATGACCGAACCCGCCCCTATCCCTGATGACGACGCGCCGCACATTCTGGTGGTGGACGACGACACGCGCATCCGCACGCTGTTGAAAAAGTTCCTTGGCCAGAACGCCTTTCGCGTCACCATGGCCGCCAGTGCGGCCGACGCGCGCAGGCTGCTTGCCGGGCTCGACTTCGACCTCATCATCCTCGACGTGATGATGCCCGGCGAAACCGGCGTCGAACTCACCCGTGCGCTGCGCGAAGAAAAGCAGGTGCCGATCCTGATGCTGACGGCCTTGTCGGAAACCGACAACCGCATCGAAGGCCTGGAAGCCGGCGCCGACGATTATCTGCCGAAGCCGTTCGATCCGCGCGAACTGCTTCTGCGCATCAGCAACATCCTGCGCCGCGGTGCGCAGCCCACGACGCCCAAGGTTGAGCAGATCGTGTTCGGCCCCTACACGTTCCAGATCGCACGTCGTGAGCTGAAGCGCGCCGGCGAGCCGCTGAAACTGACCGATCGCGAACAGGACATTCTTGTCATGTTTGCGCAGCGTGCCGGCGAAACCATCCCACGCCACGAACTCGTCGGCAACGACACGGAGGTCGGCGAGCGCACCATCGACGTCCAGATCAACCGCCTGCGCCGCAAGATCGAGCGCGATCCGTCCAACCCAGTCTGGCTGCAAACCGTGCGCGGCATCGGCTACCGGCTGAGCGTGGAATAAAGCGCGCGGCTTTGTGCGGGCGTTCCTGATGCGCTAGAACACGGCCTGAGAAACCGAAACGATCGGCGATGGCCTTCATCTTCCCTTTGAACAAGGACAGGTTGAAAATCCCTAAGCTGCGGCTGCGCAAGCTGCGCTTACTGCCGGCAGAGCATCCGCTTGCCATCCGCTGGAACCGGTTCTGGCGGCAGGTTTCGCATATGATGCCAAAGCGCATCTATGCGCGCTCGCTGATCATCGTGATTGCGCCGATGATCCTGCTGCAATCGGTGGTCGCCTTCGTGTTCATGGAGCGGCACTGGCAGACGGTGACCGTGCGCCTGTCGGAAGCTGTGGTGCGCGACATCGCGGCCATCATCGACATGACCGACACGCTTGCCCCCAACGGTGATTACAGCCAGATCGTGCGGATCGCGCAGGAGCGGCTCGGGCTGCGTGTCGACATTCTGCCGCCTGATCCCCTGCCCGCGCCGGGACCGAAACCGTTCTTCTCGATCCTCGATGAAGCGCTGTCGAGCGAAATCACCAAGCAGATCAACCGGCCGTTCTGGATCGACACGGTCGGGAACTCCAACATCGTGGAAATCCGCGTTCAGTTGGGTGATGGCGTGCTGCGCGTGTTTGCGCGCCGCAACCAGGCCTATGCCTCGAACACCCACATCTTCCTGCTCTGGATGGTGGGCACGTCCCTTGTGCTGATCACGATTGCGGTTCTGTTCCTGCGCAACCAGATGCGGCCGATCCTGGCGCTAGCGGAAGCGGCGGAAAGCTTCGGCAAGGGTCGTCCNNACGCGCGGGGCCGAGGAAGTGCGGCGCGCAGGCATGGCGTTCATCCAGATGCGCGAGCGCATCGAGCGGCAGATCGAACAGCGCACGATGATGCTGAGCGGTGTGAGCCACGATCTGCGCACCATCCTGACCCGCTTCCGGCTGCAGCTGGCACTGATGCCGCCTGTCGAGGAAAAGGAAGCCATGGACGAGGACATCGACGACATGCAGTCGATGATCGAAGGCTATATGGCGTTTGCGCGCGGCGAAGGCGCGGAGAGTTCCGGTGTGCTCGACCTCCAGGCTTATTTCGACAAGCTTGGCGAAGAAGCGCGTTTGCGCGATCGCGCGCTGAATACCAAGCTGTCAGGCAGTCCGCTGGTGAAGGTGAGGCCGAACGATTTTCAGCGGCTCCTGTCGAACCTGATCGGCAATGCCTTCCGCTATGCCAACAAGGTCGAGGTGCAGGCCGTTCACACGAAGGGGACGCTGATCGTCACCGTCGATGATGATGGGCCGGGCGTGCCGGAGGATCGTCGGGTCGACGTGTTCAAGCCCTTTTTCCGGCTGGACGAAGCGCGCAATCTCGACAAGTCGGGAACCGGCCTCGGCCTGTCGATCGCGCGCGACATTGCACGGTCGCATGGCGGCGATGTTACTCTCGGCGACAGTCCGATGGGCGGTTTACGCGCGACGATCCGGGTGCCGGCCTGACGGACGAGCACTTGTTTAATCAGGGGTAGCGAGGGGGAGCTGCATGCCGTTGAAGAGTGATGAAAACGAACCGCTGGTCGAGATGCTGTTTCGCAACGGCACGCTGACCGTCAGCGGCATTCTTCTGTCTTTCTCACTGACTTTCGTGACGCAGTGGGCGCACAATCCCATTCCCTGGGAGCTGGAAGATCTGCCGACGCTGCTGCTTCTGGGCGTCGGCATCGTGCTTCAGTTCATGTCGATGATGACCCTGCTGCGTCACGATTCCCTGCGCAGGCGCGTTTATGATCGCGCCAGCCGCTTGTTCCTCCTGGGCATCGGCACGACCACGGCCGGTGTCTTGTCGGCCATCGTGATCGACTTCATCCAACTGCTGGTGACGGGCTCGACGGCAGGGGCGGTTGCAGCGCCGGTGTGACGTTGGCTGCTAGAACAGCTTGCCGCCGTTTGGCACCGTGCGCTCGACGGTGGTGAGAACGACCTCGCCTTCCTCGTCCGGCATGCCGAGCGTGAGGACTTCCGACATGAACTTGCCGATCTGGCGCGGGGGGAAGTTGACGACGGCCAGCACCTGGCGGCCGATCAGCGTTTCGGGCTCGTAGTATTTGGTGATCTGCGCCGAGGACTTCTTTGTCCCGATCGGGTCACCGAAGTCGATCGTGATCTTGATCGCAGGCTTGCGCGCTTCCGGATAGGGCTCGGCCGACACGATCGTGCCGACGCGGATGTCGACCTTTTCGAAGTCGCCGAAGGTGATCTCCGGCAAACGCTCCTTCCCTGCCGACATCAGGCGTTGCCTGCAGTATCGAAAAGGACGCCGGCCAGCGCATCCTTGGCAGAACTGTTCGACCACACAACGAAGCTGAAGGCCTGGTAGTAGCATTCGCAGGCTTCGAGCGCGCTGGTGAGCAGAACTTCAACCTGCTGGATGTTGGGCTCGGCGCCGCCGCACAGAAGCAGCGACTGGCGGAACATGATCGCGCCTTCCTGTTCCCACAGGTCGAAATGGCCGAACAGCAGCTGTTCGTTGATGAGCGATAGCAGGCGCAGAACCTCGAAGGTACGCGCTTCCGGCACCTTCAGATCGAAGGCGCAGGCAAGGTGAAGGGCTTCGAAATCCTCCATCCAGGAAAAGGAGACATGGTAATCGGTCCAGCTGCCGGCAACGGAGATCGCAATCTCGTCATCGCCCGTGCGCTCGAAGGCCCAATCATTGGTGTGCGCGACCTGCTCGATGACGTCGACCGGATGGGAGTCGCGTGCGAGGTCCGCTGTTTGCAGATTCATTAGACGTCCTGTTTCTCGGGCTGGGGGCGCTAAAACACCCCGCCGCATAATCGGCTTACGCAACACGCGAAACGGTACGCTGGATGGGTCGAGAGAGGCTGCAACACTGCCACTATCCGACCGGTCACTTGAGCGAGGCTGGATGCACCTTTCCGAGCGCTTCCATGCTGCCGTCTAACCTTCCCTGCTGCTGACCCCGTTCCGAATCATGCAGCAGATTCAGTGTATTGATCGGGAGTCGCGCCACCAGCCTCTTTTTGATTGAGCCCCAAGACAGGTGTGGAAACAAAAAAGAGGCCGCATCGCTGCGACCTCTTAAGGGATTCTGCCGAAAGCACTTTCTCAAGCCGAGGGGTTGTGGACAACCCCAGCGAGGAAAAGCTGGATCAGCCGACGTTAGGCTCGGTTCCGAGCGTCACCGGACCAGAGTCGGACGCGGTGTCAGACGCGGACGTCGACGAAGCGAACTTCGCTTCCAGCGCATCGAGTCGCGCCGACAGGGCTTCGTTCTCGGCGCGCGCCTTGATCGCCATGTCGCGCATGGCCTCGAATTCCTCTCGCTTCACGATGTCCATGGAGTTCAGCATGCGTTCTGCTTGGGCGCGAACGGCCGTTTCCACCTCGCGGCGCACACCCTGTGCAGCGCCCGCAGCATCGGTCATCAGCTTGGCGAAATCGTCGAAGATGCGGTTCGGTCCGGTGGTGGTCATAACAGGATCTCCAGTGTTGGTTTCGAAGTAGGACCCGCTCCGACCGATTGCAAGACTAATGCGGGGGTGCTGCGCTTGACCGCATGCCGGGGCCTCTGCATGGTCGCCCGCGAATCTGCGGAAACTCCTTGTGATGCCCATTAGCCTTTCGGCACTTGCCTTCCCCAACATCGATCCTGTGGCGATCAATCTTGGGCCTGTGCCCATCCATTGGTACGGGATTGGCTATGTCGTCAGCATCCTGCTGGGATGGTGGGTTTCCAAGCGTCTTGTGAGCCAGCCAAGCCTTTGGCGCAACAACACGCCGCCCTTGAAAGGCGAGGATCTCGACGACTTCCTGATGTGGGCAGCCCTGGGCATCGTGCTGGGCGGACGGCTCGGCTACATCCTGTTCTACGACCTGCCCATCTATCTCGCCGACCCCTCGCAGATCGTGGCGGTGTGGCACGGCGGCATGTCGTTTCATGGCGGTCTGCTCGGCGTCGTGCTGGCGATCATCGTCTTTACGCGCAAGCGAAACATTCCGCTGTTCGGGCTGATCGACACGATGGCGGCCGTAGCGCCCATCGGCATCGGCATCGTGCGCATCGCCAACTTCATCAACCAGGAACTCTGGGGCAAGCCGACCGACGTGCCTTGGGCGGTGATCTTTCCGGCTGCCGGCCCTGAACCGCGCCATCCCAGCCAGCTCTATGAAGCAGCACTGGAAGGGCTCGTGCTGTTCCTCGTGCTGTGGGTGCTGATCCATGTTTTCCGAAAGCTGAAGTCGCCCGGCTTCATCGGCGGCGCCTTTATCACCGGCTACGGCATCAGCCGCATCATTGTGGAATTTTACCGCGTGCCCGATGCGCAGCTCGGCTACCAGCTCGGCACCGACTGGATCACGCGCGGCATGATCCTGTCCTTGCCGATGGTGCTGATTGGCGTAATCGCAATGATCTGGGCAAGCCGGGTTTCGCGCCTGAAATGAGCGCCCTGACGGAGCGTCTGCGGGCGCTGATTGCCACGAACGGGCCGATTTCAGTATCCGACTACATGGCGCTTTGTTTGTTCGATCCGGAACACGGTTATTACACGACGCGCGAACCGTTCGGGCAGGCCGGCGACTTCACGACCGCGCCCGAAATCAGTCAGATGTTCGGCGAGTTGATCGGCGCCTGGGTGCTGGCGACGTGGCAGGCGTTGGGCGCGCCTTCAGCCGTGACGCTGGCCGAAATTGGGCCGGGACGCGGCACGCTGATGAAGGACATGCTGCGCACGCTGCGCCGCCTTCAGCCAGCTTTTCTCGATAACGCGACAATCGCACTGGTTGAGACTAGCCCCCGTTTGCGCGCAATGCAGCATGAGACGCTTTCGGCCTTCGACCTGCCGCTCCGTTGGCATGACGACGTTGCAGAACTACCGAAGCGGCCTTTGATCTTGATCGGCAACGAACTGTTCGACGCCGTGCCGATCCGGCAATATGTGAAAGTTGAAAGCGCGTGGCGCGAGCGGCTGGTTGCGCTGGACGCGCATGACGATCTGACCTTCGTTGCCGGACCGGGCATGCCGGATGCGGCACTGTTGCCGAGTGATGCGATGCAGGCACCGGACGCATCAATCGTAGAACTTGCACCGGCCCGCAGCGCCATCATGGCCGCCATCGCCGCCCATCTGGCGGCCCATGGCGGCGCTGGTCTGTTTCTTGACTATGGCTACCTCGCGCCGGCGATCGGCGACACGCTGCAGGCGCTGCGCAAGCATGCCTTCGCCGATGTTCTGGCGGAACCGGGGGAAGCAGATCTTACCGCGCATGTGGATTTTGCCGCACTGGCCGGCGTTGCTGAAACGGCCGGACTGAAGGCACATCTGACTACGCAGGGCGACTTCCTCCTGGCGCTCGGACTTCTTCAACGCGCCGGCCAACTTGGCGCATCACTGGATGAAGCGGGGCAGCAAGCGATCCGTGATGCAGTGGAGCGGTTGGCCGGGCCCGACCAGATGGGCACGCTGTTCAAGGTGCTGGCCATCACCCCGCGCGGACTTGCGCCGGCAGGCTTCGGGCGCTAGGGGCACAGCCCCGTTGACTTAGGGCTTCCTCTGCCGCACGATTCCAGCAGCCCTGCTTCACCCCGGATAAGCCGGCCACGCATTCCAATCATCCAAGCGACCCTCATGATGCCAGTTGAAACCCGGCCGGAGCAGATCCGGTCTGCCTTGCTCGACGCAGCCACAGGCTCTGCGATCCGCCACGGCTTCTTCACGCGTGTCGGCGGCGTGTCGAAAGGGATCTACGAGGGGCTTAATATCGGCCTTGGCTCGGACGACGATCAGGATGCCGTACGCGAAAACCGCCGCCGCCTTGCCGCCTGGTTCGACCGCGAGGAGGACAAGCTGGTCAGTCCGCACCAGATCCATTCACCCGAAGCGATCATCGTCGAAGGTCCGTTCGAAGGTACCCGCCCGAAGGCCGACGCCGTGGTAACCGCGACGCCCGGCGTGTTGATCGCCATCGCCACCGCCGATTGCGGGCCGATCCTTTACGCCGACGCGCAGGCCGGCGTAATTGGTGCCGCCCATGCCGGCTGGAAGGGCGCGCTGACCGGCGTGCTGGAAGACACGATCGTCAAAATGGAATCGCTGGGCGCAAGCCGCGAGCGGATCACTGCCGTGCTTGGGCCGTCGATCAGCGCGGCCAATTACGAGGTTGGGCCGGAGTTTGTGGCGCGCTTTGTCGATGCCGACCCGGAAAACGTACGTTATTTTGGCGCTTCGCCCAATCCCGGCCATGCGCTGTTTGATCTGAACACCTACACGGTCGATCGTTTGCGCCGCGCCGGCGTGCGGGCCGAGGCGCTATACCGCTGCACCTATGCCGAGGAAGAGCTGTTCTTCTCCTACCGGCGCACAACACATCGCGGCGAGCCTGATTATGGCCGCCAGATATCCGCAATCATGCTGGAGCAACGTTGATGGCCCTTCATTTCGAAAAGAGCGAATATGATGCGCGGCGCGACCGGCTCTTGGCCGAAATGGCGACCGCCAAGATCGATGCGCTGCTGATCTTTGCGCAGGAAAGCATGTATTGGCTGACGGGCTTCGACACGTTCGGCTACTGCTTCTTCCAGTGCCTGGTGTTGAAGGCCGATGGCTCGATGGTGCTTCTGACGCGCTCGGCCGATCTGCGGCAGGCGCGCCATACCTCCACCATCGACAACATCACGCTCTGGACCGATCGGGCGGGGTCCGACCCGACGCTCGACCTGCGCAACCTCCTCAACGATCTCGATTTGCTCGGCGCGCAGATCGGCGTGGAATATGACACGCACGGCCTGACCGGCTTCAACGGCCGCCGTTTGGACGAGCAGCTGCAGACCTTCGGCAAGATCCTCGACGCTTCCGCGATCATCCCGCGCCTGCGGCAGGTGAAAAGCCTGGCCGAGATCAAGAAGGCCGAACGCGCCGCCGAGCTAAGCGACGATGCGCTCGATGCCGCCCTGCCGCTGATCAAGGCCGGTGCCGATGAAGGTGCGATTTTGGCCGCCATGCAGGGCGCGATCTTCACCGGCGGCGGCGATTACCCAGCCAACGAATTCATCATCGGCTCGGGTGCCGACGCGCTTTTGTGCCGCTACAAGGCCGGGCGCCGCACGCTGTCGGCGCAGGACCAGCTGACGCTGGAATGGGCCGGCGTTTTCCACCACTATCATGCGCCGATGATGCGCACGGTTCTGGTCGGCGAAGCGACCGCGCGTCATCAGGAGCTGTTTGAAGCGGCGGAAGACGCGCTGCTGGCCGTGGAAGAAGCGATGATCCCCGGCAACACGTTTGGCGATGTGTTCGACGCCCATTCCAAGGTCATGGAAGCGCATGAGCTGACCCGCCATCGTTTGAACGCATGCGGTTACTCGGTCGGTGCGCGCTTCAGCCCGTCATGGATGGACATGCCGATGTTCTATCAGGCCAATCCAGAGCCGATCGTGCCGGATATGACGCTGTTCGCGCATATGATCATCATGGATTCCGACACCAACACGGCCATGACGCTGGGGCGCACCTACCTCACGACCGACTCGGCACCCCGCTCGCTGTCGCGCCACGGGCTCGACCTCATCATCAGGAGCTAAGAGCGGCTTAACCATCTTGCGCACCGAACCCGACGCTCTTCCATCAGGAAGTGTTTAGGTAAGGACTCCGCCCCTATCCTCTTCGCAACGGAAGGGGACCCATGGTCAACAGCCGAAACATAGCCGCACTGGTTCTGGCCCTCACGACGTTTGCCGGCTGCAGCATGTCGGATCATCCGATCCCGCCGCTGGATGTTGGGTCGAGCGGTTCAGTGCTCAGCATGAACGAGCAAGGCGGCGGCTCCGATTATGACCGTGCCGATGCAGCGCCGCTACGCGAGCAGGCGTATCCCCGCGATGACGGCTCCGTATCACGCGTGCGCGTGCCGCCGGCCCATGTTGGCGGCGGCGGCGGTTCCTTCCGCAGCGATGATAACGGGCGCGACGTCGCTTACGCCGATGACGGCGATCAATCCTACGACGAGCGCCATCGTGGCGGAGCGCGCACGCTGGAAGCCCAGGCAGCAAGGCTCGAGCCGCCGCGCTCAGCTGCACACGAACCCTTGGCACCC
>DCDI01000213.1:0-249 GCA_002316345.1 Phyllobacteriaceae bacterium UBA1059
GCCGTTGGCGTCGGCACGCTGTTGTCGCGGGTGCTGGATGTCCGCAACATCGCGCTCGTCTTCCTCATGGCAGTGCTGACCTCGGCGGTGACGGCTGGGCTTTGGCCGGCTTTGTTTGCGTCCTTTGTCGGAGCGCTCGCCTTCAACTTCTTCTTCCTGCAGCCGCTTTACACGCTCGACATCGGCGATCCTGAAAGCGTCATCGCCTTCGGCTTCTTTCTCGGCGTGGCGGTGATCGCCAGCAACCTG
>DCDI01000213.1:314-16295 GCA_002316345.1 Phyllobacteriaceae bacterium UBA1059
GGCAGCGCGCCCGCACCACGGAAGACCTCTACCTCTTTTCCAAGAAGCTTGCCGGCACGGGCACGCTGGATGACGTGCTATGGGCCACCGCGCATCAGATCGCGGCCATGCTGAAGGTGCGCGTCGTGATCCTGCTTCCCGAGGGCGACACGATCGCCGTGCGCGCCGGCTATCCGCCCGACGATACGCTGGTGGATGCCGATATCGCGGCCGCGCGTTGGGCGTGGGAACACAACCGGCCTGCAGGGCGAGGGGCCGACACGCTGCCCGGCGCCAAGCGTCTTTATCTACCCCTGCGTACCGGCCGCATGCCGATCGGCGTCGTGGGTCTCGACAATGACAAGCAGGGCCCGCTGCTCACGCCCGAACAGCAACGCCTGCTCGATGCCCTCAACGATCAGGCGGCGGTGGCGATCGAGCGGACCCAGCTCGTGGCCGATGTCGATAAGGCGCAACTGGTCGCCGAAGCCGACAAGCTGCGCTCAGCCTTGCTCACCTCCATCTCGCATGACCTGAAAACGCCGTTGGCAGGGATCATGGGTGCTGCCGGAACGCTGCGGGATTATCCGCAAGCGATGACGGATGGCGACCGCGCCGATCTGCTCGGCACGATCGTGGACGAATCCGAGCGCCTTAATCGCTTTATCGCCAATCTGCTCGACATGACGCGCATCGAGTCCGGCGCGATGCAGCCGACGATGTCACCGCATTATGTCGGCGATATCGTTGGCAGCGCACTGCGCCGCGCCGACAAGATCTTAGCCAAGCACACGACACGCATCGAGATCCCCGCCGATCTGCCGATGGTGAAGCTCGATCCGGTGCTGTTCGAACAGGTCCTGTTTAATTTCCTCGACAATGCCGCCAAATATGCGCCGGAGGGATCGCTGGTTCTCATCCGGGGCTTACATCGCGGCGGCTCGATCTTGCTGGAAATCATCGACGAAGGGCCGGGCATCCCTGCCGAAGATCTCGAACGCGTGTTCGACAGCTTTCACCGTGTGCGGAAAACCGATCATGTGCGCGCTGGCACCGGGCTCGGCCTTGCGATCTGCCGCGGCTTCGTTGAAGCACTCGGGGGCACCATCAAGGCTGGCAACCGGACGGATCGTTCCGGCGCAGTCTTCACCATTCAGATGCCACTCAATCCCCAGCAGGTTCCGGAACGCCTTCAATGACCCAGTCCGCCGTCAAGATCCTGGTTGTCGATGACGAACCGGCCATCCGCAAGCTGCTGCGCGTGGGTTTGACCGCAGAAGGCTATGTGCTGATCGAAGCGCCAAATGCGCGCGAGGCGCTTGTTCTGGTCAAGCAGGAGGCCCCAGACCTCATCCTGCTCGATCTCGGTCTGCCGGATATGTCAGGCCATGATCTGCTGGAACGTTGGCGCGCGGAGCCGCTCGATCTGCCGATCATCATCCTGTCCAGCCGCACCGATGAGGCAGGCATCGTGCGCGCGCTCGAGCTTGGCGCGGATGACTATGTCACCAAGCCGTTCGGCACGAGAGAACTGGTGGCCCGCATCCGCGTCGGGCTGCGGCACAAGCTGCAGCAACAGGGCGAACGGCCGATCTTCCAGACCGGGGATCTATCCGTCGATCTGGTGAAGCGCATCGTCAGACTGGCCGGGCGCGAGGTGAAGCTGTCGCCCAAGGAATACGACATCCTGCGCATTCTGGTTCAGCACGCCGGCAAGGTCATCACCCATCAGCACCTCCTCAAGCAGGTCTGGGGCGGGCCGACGGATGTGCAGTATCTCAGGGTCTATGTCCGCCAGCTCCGGCAGAAGATCGAGCAAAGCCCGGACGATCCGCATTACATCAAGACGGAGACCGGGGTGGGCTACCGCCTGCGGGAAGCCGATCCCGATCCGCGCTGGGACGCGCCGCCAAGTTCAGCCAATAGTTGAGCAGCCCTGTGCCGGCGTCCGGCCCGCCCTATGTCGCATCAGCAATCACCGATCCCGGGAGGACCCTCCATGCGCGTTGTTTTCACTGGTGGATCCGGCAAGGCCGGGCGTCATGTCATTCCCTGGCTAAAGGAGCGCGGTGGGCATGAGATCCTGAACCTGGATCGCCAGGTGCTCGACTATGAGGGCGTCAACACGCTGGACGTTGACCTGAGGGACTCAGGCCAGGTCTTCAACGCGTTGTCCATGCATTTCAGCCAGGACGAGTTCGAAACAGGGCAAGGTCCGGCGAAGGTCGATGCCGTCGTGCATTTCGCAGCCGTTCCGCGCGTGCTGCTGAAGCCCGACAACGAGACGTTCCGCAACAACGTGATGTCGACCTACAACGTCATCGAAGCGGCGGTGAAGCTTGGCATCCGCAAGATCATCATCGCCTCGTCGGAAACGACCTATGGCGTGTGTTTTGCCGAGGGCGACAAGGATTTTCATCGCTTCCCGCTGGATGAGGATTATCCCATCGATCCGATGGACTCGTACGGTCTCAGCAAGCAGTGCAACGAGAACACCGCGCGCGCTTTCGCCGATCGCACCGGCGCCGACATCTATGCGCTGCGCATCGGCAATGTCATCGAACCGGATGAATATGGACCGTTCCGCACCTATGCGGAGAACCCGCCGATGCGCAAACGCAATGCGTGGAGCTATATCGATGCGCGCGATCTGGGCCAGATCGTGCACCTCGCCTTGATCAAGGACGGGCTCGGCTTCCAGGTCTTCAATGCCGTGAACGACACGATCACGGCGGATCAGCCGACGGAAGAGTTCCTGCGCCAGTGGGCGCCGAACACGCCGATCACGCAGCCCATTCCCGGCTTCGAGGCGCCGCTTTCAAACCGGAAGATTCGCGATGTGCTCGGCTTCAAGCAAGAGCACGACTGGCGCAAATACGCCTGACAGGGAAACGCCCGGGCCGTGTTCCAGCCCGGGCTCAATGCTTAGAGCTTGGCGCTCAGCGTTTCGGTGATCGCGTCTGCGCGATCCTTGACGTCCGCGCCGTTGGTGAACGGACGGAAGTTGATGTCGAGGGTGCCGTCTTCGAACTTCACGCGCTGCTTGTAATCGGAAGCTGAAATGCCGCCATCGGCATAATGGATGGTGATCGCCTTCAGCTTGGCCTTGAGCGCTTCCTTGCCCATGTCGTCCTGCGCGACCTCCTTCATCGCCAGTTCTAGTGGCTCGAAGATGGTCTTCAGGAAGAACTCTTCGTGGGTGTAGTATTCCGTCTCGCCGGGCAATGCGAGGCTGAGCCAGTCGACGGTGATCGGAACCGGGAAGCCGGCAGCGTCCTGGATCTTCTTCTGCAGGGCAGGATACTGCTCCTTTTCATAGGCAGCCACGGCGCGGCGCTCGGCCAGGCCGGCTTCCTGAGCCGACACGAAGGATGTGGTCGCGACCAGCGCGGCGAAGGCGGCAGCAAGCAAGGTTTTGATCATTCAAGCATCTCCAGGGTTGAAAGAAGGGAAAGGCAACGCGGCGAACGGTGTGCGTCGCGATGCGGTCAGCAGAGATTGGCGTTGAAGGTGCTGATCATCCAGCTGTAGTCCGTGTTCAGCTGCTGACTGTCGAATTGGGCAGGGTCGTATGACGCGGTGGAATTGTCTTCGCGGCTGTAGTCGCCTTTTTCTGCGCGGCTGAGGGCTGAGCGGCCAGCAGCGATGACCTTGTTCATCGCGTTGAGCTTTGTCGGACACCCTTCCGCGCCGCCTTCGCGAAGCTTCTTGTCCCAGCCTTCCGCCATTTCTGCGAGGCGATTCAAGCTGGACTTCACGTCGGCGCGAATTTTCGCGTCTTGCGGTGAAGCAAACATAGCGTTCAGACCGGTCATGGCCTCCTTGCCGAAGAAGATGACGCCCGCGCGGTAGCGTTCCAGGCTGCCTTCCGGCGCCGTCTCGAAGGCGTCGCGCGTCAGCTTGTCGTCGCGCGCCTGCATGCTGGTGAAGAATGCCGCTTCGGCGACCGCCACTTTCTGCAAGGCTTCGACGAAAGCAGCATCCTTCTCGCGAGCCTTCTCGCCGCCATCCGACAGATAGCCTTTGGTCTCAGCATAGTTGGCCAGGTCGCTGTTGACGGGCTCGAACGCTGTCACCGCAGCCGCATAATCCTTGGCCGTCTGGTCGACTTCGGGGATCGAGCCTTCCTTGACAATAGCCTCATTGAGGGCCGACTTCACGTTGGTGACGTCGAAGGCGCGAACGACCTCGTATTCATCCAGCGGCTCGGTGCCTGCCAGCCGATTGGCATATTTTTGGACGTGACGATCAAGCGTTTCGTTGAAGCTGCCGTTCATGACGCTGGCGGCTTTGACATAGGCGTTGTGCTTGGCGATCTCGATCTGCTCTGCCGATGGTCCCGCCGACGCGTTGGCCTGGCTTTCCTCGTTGTTGCAACCGGTCAGAAAGACGGCGAACCCAACGACCAGCGCTGAGAAGAGGTGGTTCCGGGTGGGCATCGTCGTCCTGTACTGCTCATGCTAGGCGTCTGACGGCAAAACCGTCTACTTGCAGAACCACCAGCTTTGATGCTGGCTGTAAAGATGAAAGCGTCGATTTTCAACGCGTTCTACTTCGCGATGCCTTCGGTCGTGTGACAAAGATTGTCGCATGGAGCGAGGCCACCCTTCACGCCCCAGGTAAACGCGCTTGTTCAGCATGGGCACAAACCTGTAATGAAGCAGGGATGATGATCCTGCTTTTTCCACTGTTTTTGGTGGCCAGCACCATTGCTGTTGTTGCAGACTTTGTACGGGCAGGATCGGTGCGAGGCGTACGCGGTGGCCTCGCCTTCTTTCTGGCCTGTCTTCTCCTTTGCTACGCCTCGGCTTTCGTGCTGATCTCCCTCGATCCTTACTTCGACGACAACGGCGCGCCGTCCTTCATCGACTTGCGCTTTCGCTGGTTCTGGGCGGCAGAACTGGCTGGCTGGATCGCGCTCCTGTTTCTGCCGACGGCCTTCGCGCTGAGGGCTGCCGTCAAGGGCGTTCGGATTCGGCTGAGACGTACAAGCGAAAACGAGGCCGTCGCCGCCACGCCGCAAGAGCCGATCAGAGAATGAGGAAGACGAACATGCACCAGCAACTCGCGCGGCCCTGTGCAGTAACGGGCAAAGCAGCGCTTGCTGTCATCTTTCTGCTCGCCGGGTCAGGCATCGGCTCTGCTCAAGAGGCTGATCTTGCAGCCATGCCGAAGGACGTGCGCACCTTCATGGAACGGCGCGACCAATGCGACCACTTCCGCAACGAGGAAGCCTATGACGAAGCGCGCGGCGCCGAGATCGAGCAAGGCGTGACGAAGTTCTGCACGGGCACCGATGCCGAACTGGAAAGCCTGAAGCAGTTGCACCGTCGCGATCAAGCCGTGACCGATGCTTTGTCGTCCTACGAGACTGACATCGAGTAAGCGCCTTTCTTTCCAGTCTGCACCACTGAAGAAGGGCCCGCCTGAACGACGGGCCCTCATCGCAAATCAAGGCTGCAGAACCACGCGGCCTTCGATCTTGCCTTTGCGCAGCCGATCGAACACGTCGTTGACGGCTGACAGCGGCTCGACAGCGACCGTCGTGCGGACCTTGCCTTCAGCGGCGAAGGACAAGGCTTCCGCCAGATCCTTGCGCGTTCCGACAATCGAGCCGCGCACGGTGATGCGCTTCAGGACGACATCGAAGATCGGCGTCGGGAAATCGCCGGGCGGAAGGCCCACCAGCGAAACCGTTCCACGACGACGCGCACAAGCGATCGCTTGGCCGAACGCTGCGGGCGAGACGGCCGTGACCAGCACGCCATGCGCGCCGCCACCGGTCGCATCGGTGATCTTGGCGACGGCATCTTCGGTGAGCGCGTTGGCAGTCACGTCGGCGCCGAGTTCCCGCGCAAGGTTGAGCTTGTCGTCGGACACGTCGAGCGCCGCGACATGCAGGCCCATCGCCTTGGCATATTGCACGGCGACGTGGCCGAGCCCGCCAATGCCGGAAATCACCACCCATTCGCCGGGCTTGGCTTCCGTTTCCTTCAGCCCTTTGTAAGTGGTGACGCCGGCGCACAGGATCGGCGCCAGGGTCGGGAAGTCGGGGTTGGCGGGCAGGTGGCCGACATAGGGCGCGCTGGCGATCGCGTATTCCGCATAGGTGCCATTCACGCTATAGCCGCTGTTGTGCTGCTGCTCACACAGCGTTTCCCACCCTGTCTGGCAGTATTCGCAGTGGCCACAAGCATCGTGCAGCCAGGGAATACCGACCGCGTCGCCTTCCTTCAGGTCGACCACGCCCGAGCCGAGTGCGGTGACATAGCCTACGCCTTCATGGCCGGGGATCAGCGGCATGATCGGCTTGACCGGCCAGTCGCCGTCAACGGCATGCAGGTCGGTGTGGCAAACGCCGGTGGCCTCGATCTTGACCAGAACTTCGCCCGGACCCGGCTGCGGGATCGGAACCTCCTCGATCACCAGCGGTGCGCCGAAACTTCGGGCGACCGCAGCTTTCATCATCGCCATGGCATACTCCTTGTTGGCAAGTGCTGCATCAGCGGCTTCAGCATCAATCGACTTCAACCAACTGACACGGAACTCTCGTTTATAAGAGCGAACACGACGCAATCATGACATTGCTAATATGCTCGCCTCAAGTTCGACGAAGGGAGCACAAGCCCGCCACTATCGCTGCTCTGCCACAAGATCCACGAAGGCCCGCAAAGGGGCAGGCATGAAGCGGCGGGAAAAGTAGAGGCGGGGCCCATCGTAGCGCGGCCACCAGTCCTGCAGAACGGGCACGAGCGTTCCATCAGCGAAGTGCGGGTCGAGCCAGTTGCGGAAGGTGTAAAGCAAGCCCCGACCGCTTTTTGCCAGAGCGATTGCAGCCATCGCGCCAGCCGTGCCCATGATCAGCCGCGCCGGCGGGTCGACCGTCAGGGTCTCGCTGCCACGCTCGAACTCCCAGGCACCGACGGCTGCGCCGCTGATCCTGATGCGGATACAGTCATGAGTGAGAAGTTCGCTGGGATGCGTCGGCATGCCGAGGCGCTTGAGATAAGAGGGCGCGGCAGCGAGTGCCGCCTGCTGCTGGCGCGGACCGATCGGAATAGCGATCATGTCCTGTTCCAGATGCTCGCCATAGCGAATGCCTGCGTCGCAATCGGCCGCGGTGATGTCCACCAGCCGGTCTTCGACCACGAGCTCGACGCGCACATCCGGATGCGCCGCCATGTAGCGGTCGATGATCGGGGGCAGGATGTCGAACATCACGGCGCCCGGCACGTTGAGCCGCAATCGGCCGCGCACCGTGTTCTGCGAACTCGCCGCCTCATCCAGCGCCGCACGGGCTTCCGACAGGAGTGGTGCGGTGCGGATGGCGAGCGCGCGGCCGGCTTCGGTCAACATGATGCTGCGCGTGGTGCGGCTGAACAAGGGCACACCAAGTCGCAACTCCAGCCGCGAGATCGTTTCGCTGACCGTTGATGGCGATTGTCCCAGCCGCTTGGCGGCCGTGCGGAAGCCGTTGGCATCGGCCACCGCAAGAAACACCCGGACATCATCGAGCGAAGCGGCAAGATCATTGTTCGGCATGCCGATCAGCCTATTCGCCACGACGCGGATTATCAACGGTCATCCGATCAGCCATCTTCGGGCTGCCAACAAGGACACCAACCATGACCCAACCCACCATCAACGCCGCGGCTGCCGGGCGCTTCACTTTTCCAGGCACGTCGATTTCCGTCAACCGCATGGGCTATGGCGCCATGCAGCTTGCCGGTCCGCATGTGTTTGGCGAGCCCAAGGATCCCGAAGAAGCCAAGGCCGTTCTGCGCGAAGCGCTCGATCTCGGCATCGACCATATCGACACCAGCGACTTCTACGGACCCTATGTCACGAACCGCCTGATCCGCGAAACGCTGCATCCTTATCCCGCCAGCCTGACTCTGGTCACCAAGATCGGTGCTTGGCGCAATGATAAGGGCGACTGGATCCTTGAGCGTGGCGCCGACTTCCTGCGCAAGTCCGTTGAAGACAATCTGGAGCGCCTCGGCTTGCAGCAGATGGCCATCGTCAACCTGCGCATGGGAGGCCCGGACGATGACATCGTGGCGCCGATGCAGGCCATGCGCCAGATGCAGGACGAGGGGCTGCTCGCCCATATCGGGATCAGCACGGTTGATGCGAAACAGCTCGCTACGGCGCGGGCCATTGCTCCAATTGTCTGCGTGCAGAACCTCTACAACGTGGTTCAGCGTACCGATGATGCGATGATCGATGATCTGGCCGAAGCCGGCATCGCCTATGTGCCTTATTTCCCGCTTGGCGGTTTCACGCCCTTGCAGGCGGAAGGCTTGAGCAAGGTTGCCGCTGACCTCGGCGAAACATCCCAGACCGTTGCGCTCGCCTGGCTTCTTCAGCGCAGCCCGAACATCCTGGTGATCCCCGGCACATCCAAGCGCGCCCACCTACGCAGCAATATCGCTGCCGCCGGCCTGGAGCTGGATGCTGCCCACTTGCAGCAGTTGGACGCTTTGAACCAGGCTGGCTGAGGGTCTTCTTCGGATCCAAGCCCAACATGGGAATCGACATGAAACGCCGAAGCCGCTAGCGGTACATTGAAGATCGCGCATCCGGGGGATGATGGGTGCGTGTCATCTCCGGGCGAGGGCAGATCATGAAGACTTCCGTCGAGGACATCCTCGGGCGAGCCGGTGCGGGATCCTTCCAGCGCCGGCTTCTCGGTATTTTCGGCTTCGTTTGGGCCGCCGATGCCATGCAGGTTCTGGCAGTCGGCTTCACCGCTGCCTCCATTGCCGCAACCTTCGACCTGTCCGTGCCCAAGGCCCTTCAGACCGGCACCATGTTCTTTCTCGGCATGCTGATCGGCGCCAGCCTGTTCGGCAAACTCGCCGATCGTCATGGCCGGCGCCGGGTGCTGCTGGTGACCGTCGGCTGCGATGCGATCTTCGGCCTCCTGTCCGTCTTCGCACCATCCTTTGAGGTGCTGCTGGTTCTCCGTTTCCTGACCGGTGCTGCCGTCGGCGGAACCCTGCCGGTGGACTACGCGATGATGGCCGAGTTCCTGCCGGCGAAGAACCGTGGCCGCTGGCTGGTGATGCTGGAAGGGTTCTGGGCCGTCGGTACGGTGATCGTCGCGCTCACCGCCTGGGCCGCCAGCGTGTATGGCGTTGCTGATGCCTGGCGCTGGATCTTCGCGGTCACCGCGCTGCCCGCTTTGATCGGCGTGTTCCTGCGCTGGTGGGTGCCGGAATCACCGATGTACCTGCTCAAGACCGGTCGTGCGGCCGAGGCGAAGGCCGTGCTGGATCAGGTTCTGGTCACAAACGGCCAGCCGCCACTCGGTGCCGATGTCGCGCTTGAATCTCCAGCCAGCACGAAGACGGACGGGATCTTCTCAGGCCCCTTGCGCCGCCGCAGCATTGCCATGCTGTTGGTCTGGTTCTTTGTTTCCATTTCCTATTACGGCATCTTCACCTGGATGCCGGCGCGCCTCGCTGGCGAAGGCTTCGGCTTCGTGCGCGGCTATGGCTTCCTGGTGATCGTCGCGCTGGCGCAGATCCCCGGCTACGCGCTGGCCGCATATGGCGTCGAAGCCTGGGGCCGCAAGCCGACGCTCGTTGGCTTTCTTCTTCTCAGCGCGCTGGCCTGCGCCTTGTTCGTGATCGCCGGCAACGCCATAATGATCGCCGCCTCGATCCTGATCATGAGCTTTGCACTGCTCGGTACCTGGGGCGCTCTATACGCCTTCACGCCCGAGCTTTACCCGACGGAGAGCCGTGCAACCGGCATGGGTGCGGCGAGCGCCATGGCCCGCTTCGGCGGTTTGCTGGCGCCTTCGCTCATGACAATCGTCATCGCGCAAAGCTTTGTTGGAGCCATCGGGCTTTTCGCCTTTTTTCTTCTGCTGGGTGCCGTGATGGCCGGGTTCATCGACCATGAAACGCGGCAAAAGGCTTTGAGCTGATCGCGTCAGATCGGCCCTTCGCCGACATTGTGGATCATGGCAAGCAGCGTATCGAGAACGATCTTCAGGTCCTTTTCAGGAATACCCTGGATCAGCTTTTGATGATTGCTGATCATGATCGGCCAGAGCTGTCGCAGGAGAGCCTCGCCCTTGGGCGTCAGGCCGACTTCGCGCCGGCGAAGATCATGTGCCGCGATCTGGCGTTTGACGAGGCCGGCCGTCACCATCGTGTCGATCGTCCGGCTGGCGTTGGATTGCTCCACGACCGCATAGCTGGCGATCTCGTTCACCGTTAGCGTTTTGTGGATGTAGAGAACGGACAGAGCGCGCAGCACGGTGTTGTTGATGCCATGCTCGCTGAGATCCCGGCTGAGATCGAGGTTCCAGCGATTGCTCAGCCTGTTCAGGAGATAAGGCAGATGCGCGTGGAGATCGGCAGGCATCGCGGGGATGCTGGAAGGCAGATCCCTGTCCTCATAATCGACGGCACGGGCCGGTTTGGTCATGAACGCTTCCCTGGATACAGACAGGCGGGGTCGTCAATGCTGTGATTTGGCGTAATCAAGCAAGGCATGGCGCAGATCGGTCGGGATCGGGATCGACTTATGCAGGTTGAGATCGGTGGTCACCACGGTTAACCGTCCTCGCAATGCTTCCTGCTCTCCCTTGAAGGCATGAAGCAGCAAAGCNNACGAAGAAGTCGGAATGCGCGCTGACATAGCCGAGCCCTATGCGGCGCTGGCCGATGATCTCGTAGTAGTCGAGGCCAAGCGCCTGAGCGTACCACTCTTCGATGACGACATTGAAGATGTCGAAGAACTGTGGCGTATAAACGATGCCCGCCGGATCACACTGACCGAAGCGGATCTTCACGGCGCCGAACCAAAGGGCATCGCCAAGCTCGGCTCGGGTGATCGGTGTCGGTTTCTCAGCAGGGTCGATGTTGACGGGCTTGTTCATAGAAAGGTCTTCACAGTTGCGATCGTGCTGTCGAGCTGTTTTTGCGATGCGTCCTTGATGGCCGCGTCACGCAAACGGCGCGCCCAGTCTGCCGCGTCCGATCGCGCTTCGAGCAGCTTGATCGTGGCAAGCACCTTGTCGAACTTCGAGTGTCCGCGTGCATGCGTGTCGGAATAGCCCTTGATCAGGCGCTGGCATTGCAGCACTTCAATACCAAGCTGGTAGTTGCGTCCGAGCATCCGCGTGGCCGTCGCCAGCCAGGCATCACGATGCGCTACTTCCACCTGATGGCGCAGCGAACCGCGACGCAGGAACCGCATGCCTCCGGTGACATAAAGCACCAGAAACCAGGGCAGCGAATAGGTCCGGATGCGCCGACCCTTGTTGATGCGCCGATCGAGCCAGCCATACAAACGCGGATGCGCTTCGATCCACCGGCCGATCCCGGCGGGGAGCAAGCCGTTCACCTCGTCCATGCGCGGATGCATGAACTCTGTGGTCTGCATAACTTGCCCGTCGCGCAGACCCATGTCCTTTTCGATGCGGTCGCGGCGCTGCATGCGGGTCTTGAGGTCTGCGACGCGAATAACATCGTCATAGCACATGGCATTGGCGATATACTTCGCGGCAGTGACCGTGAAGGCGAAACCATGGTCGGCACCGCCTGCCCGTTCATCTTCCTTCGCAATCGTCTCGAGGATGTCGAGATATTCTGCGCCATAAGGTAGATCCTGGTAATCCACGACCTTGCACAAGCCGGCCCGAGCCATCGACCGGGCGTCGGTGGGTAGAACAGTTTTCAGCCGCGCAAGCAGCGGCTTCAACCGTGCATCCGGCTCGAACGTTAGCGGAGTGGACGACGCGCTCGGTGCGGAGGGCCCGAGGTTGGGCGGCGACGCGGCAGCAACGGCGGAAGACGGAGCCGGTGAAGGCAAGTCGGTTGCTGCCGGAACAACTGCTGTCTCACCCGATCCCACCCGTTGAAAGGCGGCCTCGAAGGTGCGGATGCTGGCGTCCACGCCTTTGCCGCCTTGGCGGATGATGCCGAGGTAATGCTCGCGCTCAAAAGGGAGAGCGCCGGAGGCGGCCAGCGCGCCGAACATGGCGGAGGAAATGACGCTGCCGTTACGAACCGCAAGGTCTTCCATGTTGAAGACGATTTCGCGCTTTGCAACGACCCCGATCGCCCTGGAAACGGCTGAACTGTCTGCGATGCCCTCGCCAGGAGCGATCTTCTCGGTCACCGACAGCGAACGATGGTCGGAAGCAATCAGCGTGGTGCGGTCCGGCGTAATCAGCCCGCGCAAAATGGAACGGCCGGCTTCCATGAACTCCGAAGCGATCACGACATCCACATCGCCCGGCGTCGGCATCTGCGCCAAGATCGGCTTGCGCCCATCCAGCATGGGCATCTTCTCGACATAATAGATCGTGGCACCGGTGCGCTGCGCCACGCCGGGAACGGATGTGGACTGCGCCGCCCAGCCTTGCGCTTCGGCAAGCTGGACGATCCAGTCGGTCAACACGCCGCCACCCTGGCCGCCCATGGCAACGATGGCCAGTGAGATCGGGCGCTCGGTTGCCGGGCCCGCGGGAGCCAGCGGCAGTCGGATCGTATCGTCCTTCATGCGGGAACTGCTGCCACCTGGACGCGGCGCATGGCGCGGCGGCGCTGCAGAAACGNNCGATCACGGCCATGGAGATCTTAGCCTTGAACATGTCCCACCGCGTCGGATTGTGGATCACGTCGGCTCGGAAGAAGGACGGGCAAAGCACGGCCGCCTCAGCCACTTCGCCGCAATTGCCACAGGCGACACAGGAGTTATCGATTGCGGCAACGGGATCATCGCGCAGCGGATCGTCGAGCTCCTTAACCGACAAGGACGGACAGCCCGAAAGCCGGATGCAGGCATGGTCGCCCGTGCACACATCCTCATCAACGCCGTAACGCTCCTTGACCACGCGCTCGCCAGATTTGATCGCTTTGTTGACCAGCGGCTTCACGCGGCGCTGCTTGTTGAGCATGCATTCCGACGAAGCCACGATAACCTTTGGGCCTTCTCCGGTGGAAGTCAGGGCTTCCCGCAGCGTGTCGCGCATCTTGGTGACATCGTAGGTGCGGTCGATCTGGCGGACCCATTTCACACCAATACCTTCAACGGCCTTGGTGATCGAATTGTTCGTTTGGCGGTTCTTGTTCTGGGCACGCGACGACAGGATGTCCTGACCGCCAGTCGCGGACGAATAGAAGTTGTCGACGATGATGAAGACGCCGTCATGCTTGTTGAAGACGGCATTGCCGATGCCCGAGGTCAGGCCGTTGTGCCAGAAACCGCCATCGCCCATTACCGCAATCGACTTCTTGTCGGCTTTCACGTTGAAGGCCGAGGTCGATGCGGGCCCCAAGCCGAAGCCCATTGTTGTGGCGCCGATGTTGAACGGCGGCAGGATCGAGAACAGGTGGCAGCCGATATCGGCCGACACGTGATGCTCGCCGAGTTCTTCTTCAACGAGCTTCATGGACGCAAAGATCGGCCGCTCCGGGCAGCCGGTGCACAGGCCCGATGGACGCGGCGGGACCACTTCGCGCAATCGTTTAACCTCCGGCAGATCGAGCACCGGGCGTGCATCGGGCAGCGGTGGGCGGTTGCCCAGCATCGGCGGGTCGAACTTTTCCAGGAAGGTCCGGATGCCTTCCATGAGTACCTGCGCGGTATAATCGCCGCCCATCGGCAGCACGTCCTTGCCCGACACTCTGGTGTTGATGTCGCGCCGACGCAGAACCGTGTTGATCGCCTGCTCGAGATATTCCGGCTGGCCTTCTTCCACCATCAGCACGGCATCCTTGCCCGCGCAGAACTCCGCAACCTCCGTGTCGATCACCGGATAGGTCACGTTCATGCAGTAGATCGGCAGCTTCAGCGTGCCATAGGCATCCGACAGGCCGAGATATTGCAGCGCGCGAATGACATTGTTGTACATGCCGCCCTGGATGATGATGCCGGTCTTGGCATTCTCCTGCGGCCCCATCCACTCGTTAAGCTTGTTGTCCTTGATGAAGTCGACCGCCGCCGGCATGCGGATCTTGATCTTCTCTTGTTCCTGCACATAGGCGGCAGGCGGCAGAACGATGCGGCTGAGATCGCGCTTGGGGTTGTTGAGCGCGTCCTGAAGCGTAAAGGAGGGCTTCACATTATCCTTGGCGATGAACGAGCCGTGCATGTGGCAGGAACGCACGCGCACTTCCAGCATTACAGGCGTGTTGGACGCCTCCGAGAGTTGGAAACCCTTCTCGATCAGATCGACGATGCAGGTATGGTCGGGGCGCGGATCAAGCAGCCACATCTGCGACTTCATCGCGAAGGCATGGGTGCGCTCCTGCATGATGGAGGAGCCTTCACCGTAATCCTCGCCAACAATCACCATCGCCCCGCCCGTGACGCCACCCGATGCAAGGTTCGCCAGCGCATCCGACGCAACATTGGTGCCGACCGTCGACTTCCAGGCGACAGCGCCGCGCAGCGGATACATCACCGAAGCCGAAAGCATCGCGGCCGCCGTGGCCTCGCTGGCGGAACTCTGGAAGTTGACCCCAAGCTCGTCGAGCACGTCCTTGGCGTCAGCCAGAACGTCCATCAGGTGGGAGATCGGCGAACCTTGGTAACCGCCGACATAAGACACGCCAGATTGCAGCAGAGCCTTCGTAATGGCGAGAATGCCTTCCCCCCGGAACTCCTCGCCGTCACCAAGCCGGAGGTCCTCCACTTCGCGTGCGAATGAGCGCTCGGCCATGACACAGCTCCTCCCAAAGCGTATGCATCAGCATAGACTTTTGCGGTATTAGGGTCAATCTTACTTCAAGTGCTTCGTTGACATGATGCCGGATGCGTGGATCATGTTGGCTGTAAGAACTTCGGCTTAATCGTCATTAAGCTCACGACGATACTGTCATCTGCAGGCCTGCTTCATGCTCAATAAACGCGACGATGGCTTCGAGCCCTGCCTGCCGCGACAGGTCACTCATGATGTAAGGGCGTCCTTGCCGGACCTTTTCGGTGTCCGACCGCATAACGTCGAGGTCGGCGCCGACATAAGGTGCGAGGTCGGTTTTGTTGATGATCAGCAGGTCGGAACGGGTTATCGCAGGGCCGCCCTTGCGCGGGATTTTCTCGCCCTGCGAAACTGAAATGACGTAGATCGTCAGGTCGGCGAGGTCGGGTGAGAAGGTGGCCGCAAGATTGTCGCCGCCGCTTTCGATTAGGATCACGTCGAGATCAGGAAAGCGCTTGTTGAGGTCGGCGATGGCTGCCAAATTGAGCGAGGCGTCTTCGCGGATGGCGGTATGGGGACAGCCGCCGGTTTCGACACCAACGATCCGGTCTTCCGAAATCGCTTGCAGCCGCGCCAGGATCAGCGCGTCTTCCTTGGTGTAGATGTCGTTGGTGACGACCGCCATCGAATAGCGATCGCGCATCGTCTTCAGCAGCTTCTCACAAAGCGTCGTCTTGCCTGAACCGACGGGGCCGCCGATGCCGATCCGCAGTGGTCCGTTGGGAGAGGTCATGAGCGGAAGATCCTTGTGGTGAGCGTTTCGTGGTTCATCGCGGCGATGTCGGTTGCATAAGCGATGGCGCCGAGGTCGTTTTCGTCGGCGGCGGCAAGCGTCGTTGCGAGGTTTGCGATCAAGGGTTCGAGCGCAGCCAGAATCGCAAGACCGTTGGTTTGTCCGATCGGTACGAGCCTGACCGCAACGGAGATCTGCGCCTGAGCATAGGCGGTCAGGAAGGCGAGCGCGGTGCTGGCCGGATTGATCGAGGCCGCGCCGGCGATTGCACCGAAAGCGATTGGGTAAGGACACGCGGCGGGAAGGCGTTCATGGACCGGATCGGGCCATGCCTTGGCGGCCTGAATGAAGGCGTGGCCGGTCACCAGCAGTTCCTCGTGACGCTGCCGCGCGGGCGTTAAAGCAAGGCAGAGATCGGCGAGGTCGGAAAGCCGCGCGGCATCGTCGTGCGCCCGGCAGGCCAGAACCGCAAGGATGGCATCGTTGCGCCCGGCGCCACTTTGCAGATTGCCTTCAAGCCAATTGCGCGTAGCGTCGGCGT
>DCDI01000115.1 GCA_002316345.1 Phyllobacteriaceae bacterium UBA1059
GGAGCCGCTCAAGGCGGACCATCCATCCTTGCCAGTCCGCGATCTGCCGATCGAGCGTGGCGACGACACCTTGTTCGACGTCCAGCCGGCGCGTGAATGCAGCGATGGTCGAGCGCCCGCGCAGGCCCGCGCGAATACGCTCGAGCCGATCAATGCCGCTCGGCCCCTTGAGCGCCTGCCACTGGTCCTGCGGGTCGCGGCTGTAGAACCGCTGCTGCGCTGCCTGGCCGAGGAAATGAGTGAGGGCGAGATAGGTCCCAAGATCGCTGATCGTGCGGCGGTCGGGCCGCGAAAGTTGCGCGACGATGTCCACCATCGCCGTACCGCCGGTTGCGCTGCGCTCGACAGCATCGCCGTCCGAGAAAGTCAGCGCCACGCTATGCGACCCCGGCTCAGCCCCCCGGCGCGTAAGGTAATCCTTCTCGACGAGCTTCCTGCGGCCCTTGTTGATATAGGGTTCGAACCGGCGGATCTTGTTGGTCAGTCCCCATTCGATCGCATCGAAGAAGCTGCTTTTTCCCAAGCCGTTAGTGCCGGTGAGCAGAACAAGACCGGGCGCCGCCGGAATGTCGATCGCAAAGTCGCCGAAGGTCCGGAAATCTTGGATAGCGATGCTGGAGAGGAAGATCTCGCTCATGCCTGACCCCTCCGACTCCAGGATTTGACCAACGCCGCGACAATCTCATCCGGCGTCTTCTTTTCGTCGAGGGCGATCCGCTCCCATTCGTCCGCCGTCGTCCGCGGTAAACCCGGCGCAGTCGCTCCGGTGCCGCTCAGCTCATCGAGCGCCACATCCTCGAACTGGCCTTCGGCATGGACCCATGGCCGGGCGAGGAAGGTTCGCTTGAGAAAGTCAGCGAAACTCTGTTCGTCATTTAACGGGTCTTCGGGGCGTAGCCACGCCAGCTTGCGAGCGACACGGTCATCGCGCTCGACCATCAACGCCATTGCACGCCAGGCTTCTTGCCGTTCGCTTGCGCGTGGTCCCAATAGCATCAACTGCAAGTCCAGCGTCTCGTTGGTGCCGAGGAACGAGCGCGCGACGACGCACTGGTTGCGGCAGCGCCGCAGCGTCTCGATCACCGCTTCCATGGTGGCAACGTCGGGGAGGATGCCAAGCACGATATTGAAGCGATCGATCCGGATCGCATGACTCTCCGCCGGCAGATCGGTCGGACTGAGCGTCGTCGACGTGGTCGATCCGCCGTTGAAGGTCGCGCTCGCCAGTTCGGGCCGATCCTCAACCTTGAGTCCGAGCTTTAGCGCCGCGCGGCGCAGCCGGTCAGCGAAATCAGCCAGTCCGGGTGACAGAGTCGCACTATCCGTCATGCCGCGCCTTTCATGATCGTCTTTTCGAGCGCCTCAAAGTGCCGCGTCTCCGCCGTCGCTAGCAGGGCGCGTAGCTCGGCCAAGCCCGCCGCCGCCGCGTCGATGAAATCGCGGCTGATCGACATGATCACCGGACCAGAGCCATCCGTATCGCTGAGCCCCGGCTGGTCGGTGTCGATCTGCGCGAACGGCCGCTCGGCGATTCGGCTGACCTCAATAGCGCTCTTGACTACGAGGATGACGAACTGAGTCTGCCACATGAACGACGCGGCACACAAAGACATCTCGTCACCGTTGATCATATCGGCCGCGCAGCCGTGGCCGGCCCATTCGCTGTCGCCATCGCGCAGGCGAACCAGATTGCCCGGTCTAGCACTTTTCGGGGATGTCGCGTCCCAAGCCGCAGCGATGGCGAGCGCGACCGCGGTGCCGCGTAGAATTGCAGGCCATTTGCTCGGGCCAACAAGAATTTGCGCTGCGTCGGGATGATCGTCCTCATCGACCGCACAAATCATCAAGCGCAGGAAATGATTTAGCAGTGCCGGGTCGTCGGTGAACGACGCATGCCAAACCGCCCATGTCGTGGCCATCGCCGCCCGAAGATCCTGCGCGATCTTTACATTGATTGGGCGGCCCGGATCGGCATTGCTGGCGAAGAACGGTTGGAGGTGCGCGTCCAGCCGCTCAAGAAGCCAGCTGTCGAGCGACCGGTGGATCCGACGCGCAAGAATATCGGGCGGCAGTGAAACCGGGTCCTGGGCAGCGCCTCCGGGATTGCCGGCAATGATCTCCGGCATCGCCATGCCTTCGGCGTGTGGCGAATCCAGGCTGAGTTCTCGGACAAGCTGGCTCCACAGGCCGGGCGCGGCGTGGAGCCGGCAATTGCTGCTATGGCAGGCGACCCGCAGCACCGCACCCGCAACGGCACCAAGCGCCTCGGGACCATCCGGCAATATGATCTCGAAGGGATGTTGCTCGCTCCACGAACGGATGAGCTGGTCTGCCGCTATCGCGCCAGACCAGCGAATGTTGGTGCCTTCGCGCAACAGTTGCACCGATATGGGAAGCTGGTTGGCCGCCAGTCGCTGCAGTCGCGGCGCAAGGATATTCGCACTGCGCGCCGCCTCCTTGAACAGAGAACGTGCCAGTGCTGACAATTTCGGGACAAGCGTTGCCTCGCCGTATCGGGCGAGCCATTCTTTGTGCGTCACATCAAAGCTGTCCAGGTGTGGGGCAAAGGGTGCCCGCACCACATCGCGCTGGGGACCGCGCCGGACGATCACCGCATCCGCCGCAACCGCCTCCCCGGCGCAGTCGAGCCAAAAGGTGGCGACGACCGGTGCCGGATTCGGCGCGTTAATCCGGGCTACGACATTGCAATGCAAGTGCCGGAACGAGCGCTGGGCGTCGCCCGCGCAAGCCTTGATAGTGAGATAGGCCGCGAGCCGGTTGAGCGTTGCCGTTGAGACGTCGAACAGTTCAGCATGCTGAGTCTGAAACGTGAGCTGCACGCCGGGACGGAGTTGCTGCGCGACCGCAGCGACCAGACCGATGTCGGTGAGGGACTGTAGAAGCTCGGCATCATAGGCCGCCATGAAATCAAAGCGGGCGCCATTGGCGTCCTCGACGCGGGCGCGCACATCGATTTCTGCAAGGATCGGCTTCAACGCCGCGATGCCGGGATGTTCGGAGATCAGTCGGATCATGCCGGCATGATCGAAATCGCGGGCTCCGGCGGCTACGAAATCGATCAGTCCACCATCGCCCGCGCCGCTGACGAAAAACCGAGGGGTCGGCCGACCTGCGAACTCGGCAACCGGAACGCCGGCATCGGTCCAATAGCTGGCGCTCTGTATAGCCGGCACCGGTTCGCCCGGTTCAAGCCCGAACCCGATGGCGAGAAACACCATGTGAAATTGTTCGCGCAGCCCGGCGCCTGGCGTTGGTGCCGGCGCATTAAGATCGGTGATGTCAAGCTGATACCCCTCAGCTGTCCGTGTCAGCGCGGTAACCTGATGGCGCAGCCGTCGCTCCAGGCGCGGCGCGAGCCTGATGACGATGTCCTCGAACCCAAGCAGAACATCGTCGCGAACGGCGCGACACGTTCCGGATTCCCAGTCAAGAATCGGCAGGTCGGCGATGGGATCGGTCGTGTAGTGCGCTGGCCAATCGTAGATATGCGGATCAAGCCGCCGACGATCGGTCGTCGACGGCAGGGGCAGAAGCGCATCGGCAGATTCGAACAAGACGACCTGCGACCCGGTGACCAGCGCGGCAGCCGCGGCTGCGGTGACGCCGGCCGCCCCACCGCCGACGACCGCGATCCTCGGATTGGCATTAAGGTAGCCAAGTTCCTTGAGCGCGTGGATTAACGATAGCGCCCTGACCTGCTGGGAATAGAAGGTGATGCGCCGGTCGAAGCTGCCGATGACAAACAGGTTCGGCCGGTCGCGAACAGCCGAGCCATCAAGGATGTCCTGGGCAAGCAAGGCATCAACCAACGACGCATACTCCCGCAATCGCTCGCGTTCGCCGTACCGGCACCAAAGCTGTAGGGTGATTTCTCGCACGCACGTTTGACAATCCGTTCCCCCTCCAGCCACGTCGCTGCGACGGCCTGCATATTAGCTTATGGGAAGAAATCGAGGGTGCCGCAAGATTCTGATAGGTCTTGCGAAATAGCTTCTAGCTGGACTCGCTGCCCGCCGCTCAACTTCATTGATTCGCCCCCGAGCAGCGTCCCGATCTACGCCGTAACAGGCGGTGACGGCGGCAGCCCATGGTGCTGATTGTGTCACACAATGAGCGTCTGGAGTTGCGATTATAGATCTTGAGGCTTCCATAGCGAGCCAAACGAAAATCCGCTTTTCACATCTGACGACAATGGGGCGACCGGCGATATAGTGGCCGCTTGCGTCACTAGACCACTTGCGCATCCTAGAGGGCTATAGCGTACACATAGTTCCCATCATCACTGTTCACAGCCCGCCAAACATCGCCGATTGCCCTCTATAGTGCGACATTGCCGGCGATCACCGCACGCCCACCAATCGGCATGCAAAACCGCCGATTCTACACTACTGCCCTATATATTCTGACGATCGGCGACGGCAGCAGGCTACCGATCGCGACCATTCCATGTTTGGGCGCAAACTCCTAGCAGCTGCCAAACGAAGAGCAAAGGAACACTGGGCGCATCGCGTTCGAACGGGGAGGTCAGCCTTCTTCGCTGCGATCATGCAAAACGGACATGCAAATCGCAGAGGTGGCAGCCACGACTATTTACACCTGCTCGACAAGGTATTTTTGGAAAAGGCTGAGCCTACACGCTGAGCGGGCCAGCAGAATCACGCTCGTGACTTTAATGAAAGGTCGAGCACGACCACATCGATCAGACCTCGGATGTGTGGAGGAATTCTCTGCTCGATCATGTTCTTTAGTTCGGCCGGTGATTTTACTTCGTGCGTCTGACGACCTGCCAAGGATTCCCCTGGCCCAAACCATAGCACGAGGTAGATGCCCTGTTGCGCGGCATCGGGATGGCTGCTGTAGCGCTCGTGCAATTGCGCTGACGCCGCAGTGAAGAGTTCGCGATGCCATTGGCCTTTGACCTCGACAACGAGCAAGCGCCGCGATCCATCGATCATCGCAGCAGCCGTAATGTCGCATCGGTTTGAATCCACAAAATACTGCTCGATCACCACCAACAGATTGCGCGCACGCATCTGGGCATTGAGGTGGTCAACGATACGATCGCGGCAGCCGTTCTCATCAAGCCGCTTTCCTCGCGGATGAAACACGGAAAGCGGGTTGGTTTCCGCGTAACGAAGCCATGTCTGGTAGTCTGAAAAGTCCTGCACGAGGACGGCTCGAAGGTCCTCGACGCTCGCGATCCGATTGTGATTGAGCAACTCATTCACTGCGACAGCTGAGGGCGGTTCGAATGCCAGAAGCGCCTTCTTGCGCAGGGCGGCAGCCTTGAGGCTTTTCGCCTCTGCGTGAAAATCCACGAATCTTGTATCAGCAAGAATGCGATCGAGCGCGGCAATCGCGTTCTGCAGCTCGTCGCGGCTTATGGTGTAGATCACCTCCGTGAGAAAACGGTACGCTGTTTCTCCGTCCGGCGAGTGAGAACCCCAACTGCTTGGCAAGTACACTTTGGGCCAGGCATCGATGTAAATATCGAGGATGCCATATACCTTGTTTGCGGAGAGTGTTGGCCAACCGCGATGCTCGTCGCGTGACATTCGCCCAGCGTATTGCTCGATGGACAGGAGGACACTCGGGTCGCTCCTGAGATACGCCCAGATTGGTTCAGGTGGATCAGAGAGGAAAAAGAAGCCGCGAAGCAGCCAGAATGCGCTGGGTCCATGCCGGCCGCCGTTCTCTCACCAGCGTCCGACTGAACCTCTTCACATCGCGACGAAATGAGCGCGTTGAGGGCAGCCCGGTCGCCATGCTCGGCCGCGAGATTGAACAGCGTATCACGCGCATTGTAAGGCATGAACGGGAACCGCGTCAGCCATTCAAGCGGTAGATGCGCTCTTAAATTGCTGAATGCCGCCTTGTAGTTCAGCCAGCTAACGTCCGTGGCAGCTTCCGGCGAATGCAACAATTGCGGCTCGATGAAAGCACGCGCGAACGCCTCGGCGTCGGCATCGCTTGCGAGTATGAGGCGGTCGATCTCAGCCTCAAATTCCTCGCTCTCGTTCTCGCGGTAGCCCGGATAGCTGCCGACATCGGTTTTGACCGCTCTGAGAACATCGTGATCGATGTGCTCCAGCGTCCGCTCTCTGCGGAAGGTCGCCAGACATGCTGCATGCAGGACACGCGTCACCACCAGTCTATCTGCGCTGAGCTTTGCCAGGGTGGGTGTATGCGGGGTCAACAGCGCAAACGCGTTGCACAGCGCGATGTCGGCTGTTGCGACGTCATCCAGAAACTCTGTGAGCTTTTCCGGTTCGAGCAGGTAGTATTGGGCGATGTCACGAACCGCGCCCCAATGCTGCCCGGCTTCGATGCGCGCTCTGTTTTCGCGGAAGAAGGTGGCCCTGTTTTCTTTTTCGGCGCTTTCCCGAAGTTGCCAGCGGCGCTGCCGGCGGGACCATCGTTCTTGCTGTTCTGAGCGGAGCTTGCGTGACCCTCTCTCAAGCTCTCCCCAGATTCTTGAGAATCGCGGATCGCTGCGTGCGTGTTTACGCAGATGAGCCCTTAGCGGATCAGGCCCCTTGTTTTCCGACCAGACATTATGACTTGCGTAAAATCCCGCCCAGAGAGCCAGATTTCCGGTCGAAAATGCTTCCGATGTAATTGCTACCAAGTCCTCCGATTTCATCCGCAGTCCGGCATGGCCATCGCTGCTCCAAAAGCGCGTACCCGCCTTCCAGACTGCCTGTTTGTCGGGGAGTTCGGCCATCGCAATAAGGTAGATGGCGCGTCGCGACCCGTCCTCCTCCTGAAGGCGCTTTATGGCGCTGCTACTCTCGGGTGATCGACGATCGGGAAAGATGAGGTGCTGTGTCCAGCGCCAGACACGCTGCGGATCGTAGGGGCCATCTGCCAGTTCGAAATAACGATCGAGCAGCGATCCGACTATCTTGCTCGGGCCAGGCCGGCACTCGCACTCGTAGGATCGTGACTTGCCGCATGTGCATTGGAGATCGCTCGTCAGGTCATCGAGCAGCGCGATCTGGGTCGTCAGATCAAACCCGGCTATCATCTGCTTCGTATGATAGCGAAGGTTGAACCGGGACTCGCTGTCTTCGTGCGCCCGCTTGGATGTCCTTTTCCCGACCCCTCTCAGGAGGGCGATGATCGCCGACAGTTCAATCGATTTCCGGAGTATTTCGACGCTTTCGACAGCAATCCGCAGCGAGGCGGAGTCACTTTTTTTAACCAGCGAATTGGTGAGCGAAGTGTGGTTATAGGATGCAAAACCGACCAGGATGCGCTGCGCGCGGATGCGGGCATATACGTCCATGCTGGCATCAAGAACGATATCGCGAAGGGTGTCAGCCAATTGCGATGCAATCGGCGATCCGTCCAGCAGCTCCAGAAGGAGGTTGCGAAGATCCGATGACGTTCCGCTCCCCGACAGCGCCGAGCGCACGTCTTCTACGATTTCCGGGGTGAGCAGTCCGGCCACGCTGAAGCGACGCCATGCGTCACTTCGCCGAAAATACGGGTCGACTTCGGACAGTTCCTGAAGCGACTTAAGCAAGAGGCGTTTGGATGAGGAGGAAAGCTGCGACGGGTCCCCATTGGCCAACACTGCATAGGGGTCGATCCGAATGCAGGCTTCCTGTGTCTGCGGGTTGCCGAGCGACGCCACCCAACCGAGGAGTCCGCGAAGTTCGTCACGCACGACGTTGTTGGGAGCAACGACTGACAAGACACGGCTGAGCATCAGATTGTCAGCATTGTCCTCCGTGCGGCGAACCAGATATCGGGCGGCGCAGTATTCGGCGACGATCCGGTGCACCGGCTCATGGTTGGTCAGTTCGTTTGTGGGTTTGAAGAGGCGCGTATTGAGTGCGATACCCACAGTGCCTGCATCTGCCGTGCTGAGCGAAAACAGGTATGGAAAATCTCGATCGCCGCTGTCTGCAACGGAAAGCCCGCTGGCTCCAGCCAGCATCGTCTTCGCAAACAACTCCTCGGCGATGACGACGATGCTCTCGATGGGCGGGCGGTTTCTTTGCCATTCAGACGAGATGGACTCAGATGCGAGCTTCTCGATGGCGTCAACAAAGATTTGCCGTTTCGAGATGAGCTGTCTTCCGCGCCTGACATAGGCGTCTGCGAACAGCTTCAGGAACTGCGGGTTGCCCAAGAGCGGCGACAAGTCGAACCGCTCGACCTCCTCACTAAATCGCGCGAACTCCTCTCCGGGAACATGCTGCTCGAAAAGTGCTCTTTGCTCTTCTCGTGTGAAGGGCTGTAGTCGGATAACGGCAGCGTCTATCCCGAAGGCTTCCTTGAGCAGGTGCGTGCGCGGCGTATCCCATTCGCTCGACCGCGAGGCCATGACAACGCGGCTGGCACCTGTCGCGCGGGCTTTCTCGATTACCTGATCTATGGCCGATTGATCGATCTTTGCGAGTTCGTCAAGGGCATCGATGACGAGCGCGTGGACTCCCGACGGAATTTCGCGGTGCCGGAACAAACTCGCCCGGATTGGCGCGGTGCCCGTTCGGGCTCCGAGGCTGCGGAGAAGTTCGGATTTCCCGGCGCCGGGCTCGGCCAAGACAAGGACGATTTCGTATTTCGACAGCAAGTCCTCCTCAGTGACAATCGTGTCACCGAGTTGTAGACCGCGTTGTACGTAGTGTTCCCGCATGGCGTGAAGCATAAATTCGGCAACGGGGAGTCTCTACAGGCAACTGAGACTTTCCCGTGCATTTTTCTGATCGCATGGCTTCACGTCACCAATGGTGCCCTGGCTGCATTCCCATTAAGGGTCATCACAAGTCAGCGTAGATAAACATTAAAGGAGCTCGACGCTCACGGAAGGCGTCCAAACCCCCGCTCCGGATGTTAGCCAATCTCGCGGCAACGCCTGGGTCTATGATGAAGGTGGAACAGCGTGGATCGCTGCAACCCACACGGCCTGATCGTCTTACCGCGCAGACCACCAACAAAGGTGCGACGCAGCTTATCGACGAGTTTTAAGGCCTTCCTGATTTTTGCTTTCGTTGGTACGTTCCGCAAGTGATGCAGCGAAGGTATCCGGCGTATTATTTCCCTTCGCGTGTGCGCCATATACCGTTGTTGAGCGAGGCAATCCTATATTCGAAGGCGGTCTGGAACGCAGGCAGGGAGCTTTCTTCCTGAAACGGCGTCTGAAAGGCCGGTCGCTGGAATATCACGGCAATCTGCGCCAAGGCTTCATCGTCGGTCAGGCCGGGAAAATCGTTCGCAAAATGGCGGAGTTCATCAGGACGGTCCGGAAACCGTTCGCCGTCGCAGAAGCGTCGCAGGAGATCGTCTCCGATCAAACGGAGATGTTCTTCAAATCGACTCCGGACCATATCGTCAGCGACGTTGTCCTCGCACTGACTGCAGCCTCTTTGACTGCATCGCGTCTTGTCGCAGAGACAGCGCCACCCACAACGAACTTGAACGTCTTGAGTTTGTTCGAGGACGCTGCGATGGCGCGCGTCATGTCCTCTTCTGCCTTCTTTTTCGTCAGCGTTTTACGACTGACACATTGAATGACGCTGGATCAAAACCCATCATTTTCGAGCGGTTCTTGTCACACAATGTCGCGTCCGCCGTCGCTGTCGGTCTGCCCATACCAGGCAAGGTCAGACCAGCCCGCGCGAACATGGTAGGCAGGCACAAGCCGCTCAAACTCGGAGCCACCGATGTCTTCGAAATGGATACGTTGAACAAGGCGAGAGGGCATGGATTTAAATGACAAGCGCTGGTCTCTGCTACAGGGTGGATACCGCGCTCCTTATGACGCAAGCGCTGCGCTGCAAAGATTAGCAAGTGGCGACATGACAGCTTGGGAAGAGCTCTGGGAGGAACTCCATCATCAAAGCGATGTCGGTGAAGCGTCGTATGCCGCGTTGCCTGAGATCGTGCGATTGCACAAAGTAAGTAGCAAAGGCGAATGGAATACCTACGCACTGGCCGCGACGATCGAAAGATCGCGTCTCAATGGCCGCAATCCACCGCTTCCTGACTGGCTGAAACGGGACTACGATGCCGCTTGGGCGGAATTGCAGAAGCTCGCTCTCCAAGAGTTGCCCCAGGCTGCCAACGATGCGTTGGCCGACAGCATCATAGCCGTACTTGCGCTTACAAAGGGACGGCGCACCCTCGCGGGTTTGGTGATGCTGACCGAAGACGAAAGGCAGGAAATCGTCAGCACGTACGGTGTTCTGTGATCGATCTTCGATGGCCGCTTTCCACTTATTCCGGTCCATCAGCAGGGTGCCAAAGCAAGGCACAGCTTGACAGCGCGCGCCCGATTATAGAAGCCGTCGTTGTTCGACAGCACAATCACCGGCTGATGCGCGAGTTTCGGCTGGAACGCCCGTTCACAGCTACAGTAACAGCTGTTGCTATCGATCCGCGCGTAGACGCGGCCTGGACCCGGGTTTTGTGCAGGGTCCATGTGGCCGCTCCCCAGACCTCCACCTGCGCCATGTCACCATCGGGAACGCCGGCATGTCGCGGTTGGCGAAGGCCAGCCGCAGGGGTCGGCCGTTGCGGTACAGCTTGAGGCTGGTTTTGCCGTTGATGACGGCCACCACCACGTACCGTACCACGGTGCCACGCTGCGGTCGACCACCACCACGTCCCCGTCGAAGATGCCGGCGTCGCGCATGGAGTGCCCGGACACGCGCCACAGGAACGTCGCCGGTCGGTTCCGGACCAGGATGCGGGTGAGATCGAGCTCGCCGTCGAGGAAATGTCGGCGGGGCTCGAGGACCCCGCGCAGATCCGCATACCCATCATGGGCAGGCGATCGGCCAGGCTGAGGGTGTACCCAGGTAGGCAAGCGTAGAAGTAAGGATGCGAATATGTGGAGCATAACAGGAACAATTTCCCGTCGGCAAATGATTTTGTGTGCGCCTTTCATGGGCGGGCCGGCCAGTCCTGATAACAGGCATCGACAGGATCAGCCTGGATGCTCCTGCAGGTGATCCCTATTCATATTGAAGTGGCGAGATAAGCATGTCCCATAGGAGCTCGGCGCCCCCTTCATACGTCATCTTCTGATCCCGGCCGCCGGTTCGTACGATACTCATTCCCATGCTCCGCAGGAAAAGGCCCTGCTCGTCACTGTCGACACGCAGCTGCTCGTTGAAACCGTTCCGCTCGGATTGCGAGTAGGAAATCCCCTTCCCCATCTCCTCACCGAGGGTCACCCAGCACCGTGATACCTCCTTGCCGTGGCGGTAGATCTTCGCCGAGAAGCGGTTGCCGCTGATCTGGCGGAACGACGTGTCGACATCGGTATGGCGCATCTTCAGTTCTTCAAGGGAATTGTCGAAGAAGCGCTCGATGTAGGCGTAGGCCTCCTCGAGGAACTGGTCACGATCACGGTCCGAAAACCGCTTGCTGACAGCCAGATTGCTCGACCTCGGACCTGCCCCGCGCACGGGCATGGCTGAAGGCGGCACGTTCCGCTGCACGTTTCGGAAGGGATCGGCCTGAGGAGCGCTACCTTTGGCTTCAAGCGCCTTGCGAATGGCAACCGTCACAACCTGGAAGGCTTCATCCAGATCGGCCCAGGCCCGTATGGGTTTGCCATCCGTCGGCGTTGCCAGGAGTTTGCCGAAGGGCGCCGCGTGCCAGTCGCAATGCCGCAGGATCACGGGAATGACCACCGCTTCACCCGCACGGTGGCGCTCCAGCGCACGCGCCAGTTCAACATCGTAACAGTAGTCAGATGCCAGGAAGTCCGGACTTACCAGCAGGAGTATAACGTCCGCCGCCTCCAGATTGTCACTGATGGCGCGATCCAGTTCATCTCCCACGATGATGCGGCGATCATGCCAGGTTTCGATCAGCCCCTGCCGCTGGAGCATCTTGAGAGAGACTTCAAGACGATCCCTCAGTTCCTCATCCTTGTGCGTGTACGAGAAAAAGACTTTCGCCATTGGTCCTCTTTGCTCCGACTTGGGAACCCTTGCCGCTCGTGCGCGAGCTTCCCCGGATTGGCATTACCGTATTCCTCGATGACATAGCGCCCTATCTTGGCGCTTCGATAGGGCGACAAGGGGGGTCGCCGTTAGCGGAGCTAAACGGAAGCGCTATAATAGGTTTTGAGAAGCGCTTTGCCAAAGTTGCCCGCACTTGGCAGACGTTGCGAAAGTCTAAACCATGCATTCGATAGCGCTAGGCTTTGTTACTCCCATAATTCGCGTATTTTCCTGATTCAACTCCCTTCTCCAAGCGCCTGCTTTCCATTCTCACTCCACAGCGTCCGCGCATGCTCCGCGTGGTCGCTCCGCAGCTTCCCCGCCATCCAGAGCAGCCCTCCATAGATCACGGCACGATCATCGCCGGTCAGCTCTACAACGCCCGCTTTGATGACGAGCCCGCCGAGCTCGATCAGATACCGCGTCCGCTTGCGGCGCTCCACTTGCCAGCTACGCATGTCATGCCTCGCCTGTGCTGCCTGATGACGGTTGCGTGCTGCCTTGTTGCGACGGATCGCTGTTGATGTCGCGCTGAGGTGCTGGCGCATTTCGCCGCGACCTAGCTTGAAAGAACGCGGCGCCGCGCCTAGCCCACGCCTCCCGTTTCGTTGCGTCCTTTGTTTCCGCCAGCACGATCAACGCACCAGCAAGTTCCTCAGCACTGAAGGCATCTGCTCCCGTCGCAATCACCAGCTCACCAAGTTGCTGAACCTTGCGGGTCTTCAGCTCCTTGGCCTTGTCTTCCAGCGCCTTCAGCTCGGCGTCAAAGTCTCGCGGTTTGCGCATCGTCGGCTCCATTCGTTGTCGATGCACTGATGCTAGTTCAGTCTGTTCTGGAAGGCTTCCCTGTTGCCGGGACCGGCTGTGACGGCTTGATCCCGCCCGAGATTTTAATCGAGGAGGGCGCGCTTATACGTCGTTCCGACGTCGCTTTTCCCGTGCTGATGATCGTCCCTGCCATGGCGATCTATCACCTCCACGTCAAAGTCATCGGCCGCAAGGCTGGCTCGAGTGCGGTGGCGTCTTCTGCCTATCGATCAGCCTCCCGGCTGCGTGACGATCGCATCGATCGTGTGCAGGATTTTTCCGCAAAGCGCGGCGTCGTTCATTCCGAGGTGCTGCTGCCGGATGGTGCGCCGGATCGCTGGTCCGATCGCGAGCAGCTGTGGAACGATGTCGAAGCCTGTGAAGTTCGTCGCGATGCCCAGCTTGCCCGCGAGGTCGAGTTTGCCATCCCACGTGAGCTGAACCAGGCACAAGGCACTGAGCTTGCCCGCTCCTTTGCGCAAACGGAGTTCGTCGATCACGGCATGGTTGCCGATCTCAACGTGCATTGGGACTTTGCCGAAGACGGCAGCCCCAAGCCGCATGCCCATGTCATGCTCACCATGCGCCAGATTGAGGTCAACGGCGATGAGATTGGCTTCGGCGCAAAGGTGCGGGATTGGAACCGCACCGAGCTTGTTGAGCGCTGGCGGCGACGCTGGGCCGAGCATGTCAATGAACGGCTAGCCGAGCTCGACATCGACACGCGGATTGATCACCGCAGCCTGGAGCAACAGGGCATTGATCTAGAGCCGCAAAGCCAGATCGGCGCACCGGCACAGCGCATCGAACAACAGGAACTGGCCGTCGACGTGAGCGAAGCCGATCGCGCTGCTTTGCATCGTGAGATCGCGCGCGGCAATGGCGAGCGCATCATCGCCGATCCTCAGCTGGCATTAAACGCCATCACCAATCAGCAATCGACCTTCACGCAGCGCGACCTGGCGCGCTTTGTTCATCGCCACAGCGACGGCATGGAGCAGTTCAACACCGTCATGGTCGCGGTTCGTGGCGCACCGGATGTCGTTCAGCTCGGCACCGACACACGCGGCGAAAAGCGCTTCACCACGCGGCAGATGATCGAGACCGAACAGCGCCTGCATCGCGCTGCCGATCTGATGGCGCAGCGTGAACGGCATAAGGTCGGAGATAGCTACAGGAAAGCCGCGCTGGCTCACGCCGAACAACGCGGCTTGGTTCTATCCGGTGAGCAGTCTGACGCCTTGGTGCACATCACGGAAGGGCGTGGTCTCGGCATCATTGTTGGTCATCCCGGCACGGGTAAAAGCGCCATGCTTGGCGTTGCAGGCGAAGCCTGGGAAGCCGCCGGCTACCAAGTCCGCGGTGCTGCCTTGTCTGGCATTGCAGCCGAGAACCTTGAAGGCGGATCCGGCATTGCGTCACGTACCGTTGCCAGCCTTGAACACAGCTGGAGCCAAGGTCGTGATCAGCTCACCCGCCGCGATGTTCTGATCATCGACGAAGCCGGCATGGTGGGTACACGGCAGCTTGAGCGCGTGCTGTCCCATGCAGCTGATGCCGGCGCCAAGGTTGTGCTGGTGGGTGATCCACAACAGCTGCAAGCCATCGAAGCCGGCGCTGCCTTTCGCTCGCTTCACGAGCGTCACGGCGGCGCAGAGATCGGTGAAGTCAGGCGCCAGCGTGATGACTGGCAGCGTGAGGCAACGCGCGATCTGGCAACAAGCAGAACCGGCGACGCGATCCGCAGCTATGACCGCCATGGCATGGTGCATGCGGCGCCAACACGTGAGCAGGCACGCGCGGATCTGATCGAGCGCTGGGATCGTGATCGGCAAGCGTCACCGGATCAAAGCCGCATTATCCTGACCCACACCAATGCGGAAGTCCGTTCGCTCAACGAAGCGGCGCGTGAGCGCATGCGCGATGCAGGTGGTCTTGGGGAGGATCTAAGCCTGACAGTGGAGCGGGGCGCTCGCAGCTTCGCGAGCGGCGACCGCGTCATGTTCCTGCAGAACGAGCGCAGCCTTGGCGTGAAGAACGGCACGCTCGGTACCGTGGGACATGTCACTACACAAACCATGCAGGTGCACATCGATGATGGTCGATCGGTCCGCTTTGACCTGAAGGACTACAACCGCATTGATCATGGCTATGCCGCCACCATCCACAAGGCGCAGGGCCTGACGGTGGACCGTACCTATGTGCTGGCGACACCAGGCTTGGATGCTCATGGCAGCTACGTGGCGCTGTCACGTCACCGCGAGAGCATGGCACTGCATTATGGCGGCGATGACTTCGCCGACGAGAAGCAACTGATCCGCACCCTATCGCGCGAGCGCGCCAAGGACATGGCGTCCGACTACGACCAGCGAGACCCGGCACAAGACTATGCCGAACGACGCGGCATCACCTTCCGCGCCCGTGTGGCTGAGATCGTGCGCAAGATCGTGCCCGAGCATCTGCGCGACAGGGTCGATGCGATGCTGGGAAAGGGGCGGCAACCGGAAACAGGAGGGTCGAGCGATAAACCGGAGCGGCGACCGGAACGGGAGGAAAGAGGGGTTGAAGTCAGTCCAGGCGGACAGCAAACGACGAGGCCAGAAGGCGTGCGCGATCAAACGCCAGCGGAACCTCAGCCGATGCTCGACGAGGAGGCTCTTCAGCGCAGAGCGCGCACAAAGGCGCTGGTCCGGCATGCACGCGTCGTGGATGCAATCCTCAACAATGGGGATGCAGACGGTAAGATCACGCCTGAGCAAACGCGCCAGCTGACAGACGCAAGGAAGGCCTTCGACGACGTCCGCCCGCATGGCTGGCGCGATGCCGAAGCCGCTTACACCAAGGATCCGAGCCTGGTCAGCGAAGCGGCTTCAGGACGAACCGCACGTACCATCCGCGCCTTGCAGCTTGAGGCCGAGCTGCGCACTGATCCGCAGCGCCGCGCCGACCGCTTTGTGGAGCGCTGGCAGAAGCTCGAGCGAACAAGCCAGCACCACTACCAGGCTGGTGACATGTCGGCTTATCAATCCACGCGAGCAACCATGGGAGCCATGGCAAAAAGCCTCGAGCGTGACCCACAGCTGGAGTCCATCCTCGCCAGCCGCAGCAAAGAGCTCGGCATCACCATCGACTCAGGTCGCGGCCTTGGACAAGCGCTCGCGATCTCCCACGGCCTGGCACGCGGCAGAGGCATCGGGTTGTAGACCCAAACCATCCGATTTGCCGCCGATCCTGCGCCGGCATACTACGGCCCCAACAGCGAGCTTGTGCAGCCGCGGCGGCTTGTTCTGTCTGGCTCAGAAACCGTCAGGAAAGCTCAGCCAGAGGCACCGAAGCCATGCCAGCACCAGATCGCATCATCCGCATGAAGACCGTGCTCGCCCGCACCGGCCTATCGCGATCAACCATCTACCGCAAGATCGCTGAAGGGACCTTCCCAGGGCAGATGAAGATCAGCGCTAACGGCACAGGCTGGCACGAAAGCGAGGTGAACCGATGGATCGACGATCCGACTAAGTGGCGGCCACAGAGCGTGGTTGACGTGGATCTTTGAAAAACAGGACATCTAACTTTGCAGATACAGTCCAAAGTTGCGCAGTCTAATTCATGGAGCTGTTCAGTGCCTCAACGCTTGTCTTCGATCGGCAAAACGAAACCTGCCTTGACCCGGTCCATTACCACCATCGTCTTGAAGCCTTTGATGTCGTGGTTCTCATAGAAAAAGCGCCGGGTGAACGCTTCATAATCTTCCATGTCCCTCGCCGTGACCACGAGCATGAAGTCGGCATCCCCCGTCACGTAATAGCCGACCATCACTTCCTTTGTGGCTCGTATTGCTGCTTTGAAGCGATCGACGATGTCTGCCCGCTCGCGTTCAAGCGAAACAAGCACGATCATCGTGATTCCGCGCCCGACTGCCTTCGGCGAGATGATGGCGACGTCGGCTTCGATCACGCCTTCCTCGCGTAAGCGCTTCAACCGCCTTTGGCAGGCTGTCGGAGACAGGTTGGCGAGTTCGGCAAGCTCATCCGAAGTCAGCCGGTTGTTCTTCTGGACCGCTTCCAGCAAGGCACGGTCGGCGCGATCGAGGTTGGTCATGCAGTTTTCCTGCGTAATATCCGAGAATAAGCTTTTTTCCTGCGCAAATTTCTAAGCTGACGCAGCCTTTCAATGATTGCCGTCCGCTACGCTCATGTAAACCCATGGAGCTCCTTCAATGCACGGCATTGCTGTCCAATCCTTCCGAAATCTTGCACGCCCGGATTTGCTCGAGCACCGCGCCTTTCTGGACGGAGCATGGGTGGCGCGCGAAAAGACCTTGGCGGTGATCGATCCTGCGAACGGCGAACATCTTTCGGACGTGGCAGCCTGCACGCTGGAGGATGCCGATGCAGCCGTTGAGGCTGCGCAAGATGCCTTCATGGAATGGCGCGACCGGCTTCCCGCTGAACGCGGCCTGATCCTGCGTGGATGGGCAAACCTGATGCGTCAGCATGCGCAGGACCTGGCCGTCATCATGACCGCCGAGCAAGGCAAGCCTCTGTCGGAAGCGCTTGGCGAAATTACCTATGCCGCGAACTTCCTGGATTGGTTCGCGGCCGAAGGCGAGCGCGCTTACGGCGAAACCATCCCTAGCCACCTGCCCGGCAGCCGTCTGTCGGTCCAAATGCAGCCGCTCGGGGTCGCTGTGGCGATAACACCTTGGAATTTTCCAACCGCGATGATCACCCGCAAGGCGGGCGCGGCATTGGCTGCCGGCTGCACCATGATCGTCAAACCGGCGCCTGAAACACCACTGTCTGCGCTCGCTTTGGCCAAGCTTGCGCAAGAAGCAGGTATGCCGACCGGTGTCTTCCAGGTCGTGACCGGCGAGGCAGCGCCGCTGGCAAAGCGTCTGCTGGAGCATACGCAAGTGCGCGCCTTTTCCTTTACAGGCTCAACGGAAGTCGGGCGTATTCTACTCACGCAGTCTGCTGCAACGATCAAGAAAGCGTCGCTTGAGCTTGGCGGCCATGCACCCTTCATCGTCTTTAAGGATTCCGAGATCGCGACGGCCGTTAAAGGTTGCATCGGCGCGAAATTCGCCACATCCGGTCAGGATTGCCTCGCGGCCAACCGCATCTATGTGCAGCGCAACATCTATGACGGCTTCGTCGACGCCTTCGCGACAGCCACCAGGCAGTTGCGAGTCGGCCACGGGTTAGAACCGGGCGTCGACATCGGCCCGATGACACGCCCAGCAGTGGCGGAAAAGTGCCGGCAGCAGATTGCGCAGGCGCTAGCCGCGGGCGCGCGCCTCGTTTGCGGCGGTCAGGACAGCCCGATTGGCGGCAACTTTGTTCCCCCCACCGTTCTGGCTGATGTGACGGAAGACATGCTGATTGCGCGTGAAGAGACCTTCGGTCCGGTTGCCGCAATTCTTCCCTTCGATGACGAAAGCGAAGTCATTGCTCGCGCCAATGCCACCGAAATGGGCCTCGCAGCCTATGTCTATACCAACGATCTCAGCCGCGCGATGCGCCTGTCCAACCGGCTCGAATACGGCATGGTTGCCGTTAACACACCCAAATTCACCGGCGCGCCGATCCCGTTCGGCGGGTGGAAACAATCCGGCCTCGGCCGCGAGGGATCGCGTCACGGTCTCTCCGAGTACCTCGAAGCGAAATACATCTGCTTCGGCAATCTTGCTGCCTGAAAGGAGCTTGGCTCATGACCATCAATCTCACCCGGATCGCAGAGATGGACCGCAACTCGGTCCTGCATCCGTTTACACAGCTCAAGGATTTCGCGTCCGGCAAGATGGGCGATCCCACCATTGTCGAAACGGCCAAGGGCATCCGCATCCAGGACGCGCATGGCAAAGAGCTGATCGACGGTTTCGCCGGTCTTTATTGCGTCAATGTCGGCTATGGCCGCACCGAAGTCGCCGAAGCGATCGCCAAGCAAGCCTATCGCCTCGCCTATTACCACTCCTACGCCGCCCACACGACGGATGAGCTTGCCATTCTTTCCGACCGCCTTGTGAAGATGGCGCCTGGCAAGATGAGCAAGGTCTTCTATGGCATGTCCGGTTCGGACGCCAACGAGACCCAGGCCAAGCTCGTCTGGTACTACAGCAACCTTCGCGGCAAGCCGAACAAGAAGAAGATCATCTCGCGCGAACGCGGCTATCACGGCTGCAGCGTCGTTTCCGGTTCCATGACCGGCATGAGCTTCTATCATGACCACATGGACCTGCCGCGCGCAGGCATCCTGCACACTGGCGCACCGCATCATTATTGGGGCGCGGAAGCCGGCGAGACCGAGGTGGAATTCTCCAAGCGCCGCGCGAGCGAACTCGAAGCGCTGATCCTGCGCGAAGACCCCGATACGATCGGCGCCTTTATCGCCGAGCCCGTGCTTGGAACCGGTGGCATCACCCCGCCGCCTGAGAACTATTGGGAAGAGATCCAGGCCGTTCTGAAGAAGTACGATATTCTACTGATTGCCGATGAGGTCATCACCGGCTTCGGACGGACCGGTTCAATGTTTGGATCACAGCATTACGGCATTGAGCCAGACCTCATCACGGTGGCAAAGGGTTTAACCTCCGCCTACTTCCCGCTATCGGGCGCCATTGTCGGCGAGAAGGTGTTCAAGGTCATGGAAGACGGTGCCGACCGCGTCGGATCCTTCTCGCACGGTTATACCTATTCCGGCCATCCAATTGGTGCGGCTGCCGCCAACGCTGTCCTCGACATTGTCGAGAAGGAAAACCTGCCGGGCAATGCTCGCGTAGTGGGCGGCTATTTCCAGGAGCAGCTTCGAGCCAAATTCGCACAGCTCCCGATCATCGGTGAGGTGCGCGGAGTTGGCCTGATGGGTGCCATCGAGTTCGTGGCGGATCGCGAGAAGAAGACGCGCTTTGAGCCGGGGCTGACGGTTGGAGCCCGAGTGTCGAAAGCCGCGCGCAATCGTGGCCTCATCGCGCGCGCCATGCCGCATGGGGACATCCTCGGCTTTGCGCCACCGCTCGTGACGACCAAGGCCGAGATCGACGAAATCGTCTCCATCGCGGAAAGCGCCGTGCGATCGGTCATGGATGAACTGGTCCAGGAAGGTCAGAAAGTCTGATCCCTCGAAGTCTGGGCGGATCTGGTTAGTCTGCCCAGCACGACGGCGAAAATGCGGGTTCAAGGACCCGAAATCTCGGAAAAAAAGCGGGTCGAGATACCGGCTGAAATGCCGGATCTGGGCCGCCGAATCGGTGTTTTCCGGAAGCAAATTCCGGTTTTTCCCACCCAATTGACGCTTCAAACTGGCGTTTGAGCGTGCATAATGTCATGAAATCGTCTGTGAGAAGCGAGACAATTTCATGAGTCAGTCCGCCAACCGATCGGGCGCCAAGCCGGCCCCGCCCATCAAGGCGGAGAGGTGGCAACCCGCTTTCGTCAAGCAGAAGGGCGGGACGAAGCATGCGGCCTTGACCGAACTGATCATGGCGGACATCGACTCCGGTGTGCTCAAGCCGATGGACCGCATGCCGACGCATCGCGATCTTGCCCGCGCGCTTGGCCTTTCCGTGCAGACGGTGAGCCTGGCCTATAAGGAAGCCGAGCGGCTCGGCTATCTAAGTGGCGAGATCGGGCGCGGCACGTTCGTCAAGGCGCGGGTGACGGACCGCGCCGGGCGCATGATGCTCGATCACAGCCCCAACGAAGTGCTCGATCTTTCCATTATCCGCGCTGCCTATCTCGACGCGCATGAAAACGCTTCGCGCGAGATCTTCCGCGAATTGGCCGAAGGCGATGTCGCGGCATTTATGCGCCCCTGTCGCCCCATCGCCGGTCTCATGCGCCACCGCGAAACCGCGCAGGCGTGGCTGCATCCGCTTGGGCTGACTGCCGGTCCCGAGCGTATTCTCGTCACCAATGGAGCCGCGCACGGTATCTTTCTGGCCCTTAGTTGTGTCGTCCGCTCCGGCGATATCGTGCTCTGCGAAAACCTCACCGATCACGGCATCATCGGTCTGTCCAACGTTCTCGGCTTCAGTTTGAAGGGCCTTCCAACCGATGCGGAAGGCGTGTTGCCGGATGCTCTGGAAGCCGCCTGTGCCGCTGGCGGTGTGCGCGCGCTTGTACTCATCCCCACCCTCAACAATCCGACCGGCCACGTTGCGGGCGTGGCGCGGCGGCAGGCCATCGCCGCGATTGCGGAGCGCCATGGCGTCTTTGTTATCGAGGACGAAGTTTACCGCGCACTGATCGAAGACGCCCTACCCTCGATAACGGAAATGCTGCCGGACCTCGGCTTCTTTATCACCAGTTTCACGAAAACGGTGTTGACCGGTTTGCGTGTTGGCTATCTCGTCGTGCCGCCGGCCTATTCCATACGAGCGGCTTCCATCCTGCGCGTTTCCAGCTGGAGCGGAACCTATTTGGCGGGCGAGATCGCAAGCCGCTGGGTAGAAAACGGAACAGCGCGTCAGCTGCTTGAAATCCAGCGCGAGGAAGCCTCCGCACGCCAGGCAATCGCCACCAAAATTCTCAGCGACCACATTGCGTCGACCCATCCGCTCGCACTCTGTGCCTGGCTCAAGGTACCGCCACGCTGGACAGAAGACGGATTGGTCCGCTCGCTCGCCAATCAAAACATCGCCGTGACACCATCCGAGCCCTTCATTGCAGGGCCAAGCCACGGCAGCGGCATTCGCATCTGCCTTGGCGGCCGGCTTAGCCGGGACAGTCTAAAGAAAGCCCTCCTGACTGTGCGACAGGCCTTCGAGCAACTGCCGCCCATCTATGACATAGGCGCTATTGGATAGTCGAAGATCCTTATATTGGATCATTACAATATAAGAATTGACATGTTTTCTCTTCGCTCTCAACATGACAATCATGAGGCGAGAAAATCTTTCCCGCATTGCTGGAAACACGCACCTGCCTGTCGCTCTGACAGACATTCAACGCGCCGCTGCCTGGATCGAAGGCCGTGTGGTCCGCACTCCGCTAGTGCAATCGCCTTCCCTTTCGCAGCAGAGCGGTCAGCCTGTTTACCTGAAACTCGAAACTTGCCAGCCGATAGGTGCCTTCAAGCTCCGGGGCGCGATGAATGCGATTTTGGCGGTTGAGCCAGCGTTGCGCCAACGCGGGCTTGTGACGGCCTCCACGGGCAATCACGGGCGGGCTGTCGCTTATGCAGCAAAAGAGCTTGGCGTGCCTGCCACCATCTGCATGTCGGCACTTGTTCCAGCAAACAAAGTCGATGCCATCAAGGCCCTCGGTGCTGAAGTCTGTATCACGGGTACGTCTCAGGACGATGCGCAAGAGGAAGTTGACCGTCTGGTTGAAACGCGTGGTTTTGTGTCGATCCCGCCATTTGACGCGATAGATGTCGTCGCCGGACAAGGCACGATCGGCCTCGAACTTGTCGAGGATCTGCCTGATCTCGACGCCGTGCTCGTTCCACTGTCCGGCGGTGGTCTCGCTGGCGGCATCGCAGTTGCGGTGAAGGCGCTTCGACCACAGGCCCGCATCATCGGCATTTCCATGGAGCGAGGCGCGGCGATGCAGGCGTCAATCGCGGCCGGGCGACCGGTTTTCGTTCGCGAGGAAGAAACGCTCGCAGACTCGCTCGGCGGCGGGATCGGTCTTGCCAACAGCGTTACGTTCGCGCTTTGCCGCGACCTTCTCGACGAAAACGTTCTTTTGACCGAAGACGAAATCGCGGCCGGCATCCGACATGCGTTTCTGACGAAAGGCGAAGTTGTCGAGGGAGCGGGCGCTGTCGGCATTGCCGCGATCCTTGCCGGCAAGGTTAGCCTTCACGGCCCAACCGCCATCATCGTGTCCGGCGGCAACATCGACCCTGCCCGCCATACGGCGATCATGGAAGGTGCCAGCGCATGAGCCGTGTCCGCATCCTCCTGGAAAAAGACCTGCGAGCCGTCGTCAAGCTCGATCTCTCGGCCGTCGACTGCGTGGAACAGGCGTTTGCAGCTCTTGCAACGAAACCCGTCGCGATGCCGCCGGTTTTGCGTCTCGACATACCGGAATTTCGCGGCGAAGTGGATGTAAAGACCGCTTATGTGCCCGGCTTTGACGGTTTTGCCATCAAAGTCAGCCCCGGTTTCTTCGACAATCCCAAACTCGGCCTTCCAAGCTTGAACGGATTGATGATCCTGTTCAGTTCCCGAACCGGCCTGGTGGAAGCCTTGCTTCTGGACAACGGCTATCTCACGGATGTGCGTACGGCTGCGGCTGGTGGGGTCGCAGCCAGACATCTTGCACGCGAGAATGCCCGCAGTGCAGCAATTCTGGGCGCAGGCATGCAGGCACGATTGCAGCTTGAGGCCCTCACGCTCGTGCGGCCGATCCGGGAAGCGCGTATCTGGGCGCGCGATCTGGAAAAGGCACAAAGGCTTGCCGGCGCGTTTTCGCGGGAACACGGGATCGAAGTCACTGCCGTGGCCGACGCGCAGGACGCGATCGCCGGCGCCGATATCATCGTCACCACGACACCGGCCGAGAAACCGATCCTGTTGGCCCGCTGGCTGGAGAGCGGCCAGCATCTCACCACGATGGGGTCGGACGCCGAGCACAAGAACGAGATCGACCCGGACGTCTTCGAACGCGCGATCTATATTGCCGATCGCCTGGCGCAAACGCGCAGCCTGGGCGAACTGCATCACGCGATCGAAGCCGGCATCGTCAAGCCCGACCAGAGCTTTGATGAACTCGGTGCCGTGATTGCCGGGACGGCGAAAGGCCGTCTTCGCGAAGACGATATCACCATTGCCGACCTGACGGGAACCGGCGTTCAGGACACCGCCATCGCCAATCTCGCCCTGACCCGCGCAAAGAATGCAGGCAGCGGACAGACGATCGAAAATAACACGACAATGGGAGATGCAGCGTGAGTGTAACGCTGAACTTTACGCGCGAGGAATATGCGACGCGCCTCGCCAAGACGCGCGCTGCGATGGAACGGGCGGGGATCGAGGTGCTGATCGTCACCGATCCCTCGAACATGCACTGGCTGACCGGCTATGACGGCTGGTCCTTCTACGTGCACCAATGCGTTCTGGTGCCGCCGAGCGGGGAGCCGGTCTGGTTTGGCCGCAAGCAGGATGCCAACGGCGCTAAGCGGACCGCCTATCTCGCGCAAGAGAACATCGTCGGCTATGCCGACCATTACGTCCAGTCCACCGAGCGGCACCCGATGGACTACCTCTCGCAGATCATCGGCGACCGGGGCTGGGACAAGCTCGTCATCGGCGTCGAGATGGACAATTACTACTTCTCGGCAGCCGCTTACGCTTCACTGCAGACCCATCTGCCCAATGCGCGTTTCAAGGACGCGGCAGGCCTGGTAAACTGGCAGCGCGCCGTGAAAAGCGCGATCGAGCTCGACTATATGCGCAAGGCCGGACGCATCGTCGAGCTGATGCACAAGCGGATCGTCGACGTGATTGAGCCCGGCATGCGCAAATGCGATCTCGTGGCCGAAATCTACGATGCGGGCATTCGCGGCACGTCTGAGTTCGGAGGTGATTATCCGGCCATAGTGCCGCTGCTTCCCTCGGGCGCCGATGCGTCCGCCCCGCATCTCACCTGGGACGACAAGCCGATGCGGACCGGTGAAGGCACCTTCTTCGAGATTGCCGGCGCCTATAAGCGCTATCACTGCCCGCTGTCGCGCACCGTCTTTTTGGGCAAGCCGACACCGGCTTTTCTCGAAGCGGAGAAGGCGACGCTTGAAGGCATGGAGGCCGGGCTCGCAGCCGCCAGACCCGGCAATACCTGCGAGGATATCGCAAACGCCTTCTTCGCCGTGCTGAAGACCTATGGGATCATCAAGGACAACCGCACCGGCTATCCGATCGGCCTGTCCTATCCGCCGGACTGGGGCGAGCGCACTATGAGCCTGCGGCCGGGTGATCGCACCGAACTGAAGCCGGGCATGACCTTCCATTTCATGACGGGGCTATGGCTGGACGACATGGGGCTGGAGATCACCGAAAGCATCGCGATCACCGAAACGGGGGTGGAGTGCCTGTCCAACGTGCCGCGTCAGCTCTTCGTCAAGGGATAGGTCATGCTGACCAGCGCCCCTCGCCCCTCCCCTGTGACCGCTACCCTAGACCTCGATGCACAGGGCGTGCAGCACGGACATCTGCGCCTGCCTTATAGTCGCGACGACAGCGCTTGGGGCTCGATCATGATCCCGATTTGCGTCGTCGCCAACGGCAGTGGACCGACCGCCCTTTTGACCGGCGGCAATCATGGCGACGAGTATGAGGGACCGGCTGCCCTGTTCGAGTTGGCCCAGACGCTTGATCCCAGCCAGGTCGACGGCCGGATCATCATCGTTCCCGCGCTCAACTATCCGGCGTTCCGCGCCGGCACGCGCACCTCGCCGATCGATCGCGGGAATCTCAATCGCAGCTTTCCGGGCAGACCCGACGGCACGGTGACCGAGAAAATCGCGGACTATATCACCCGCCATCTGATCCCGCTGGCCGATATCGTTCTCGACTTCCATTCCGGCGGCAGGACTCTCGATTTCTTGCCCTATGCCGCAGCCCACGCCTTGCCGGATAAGGATCAGGAAACCCGCTGCTTTGCAGCGGTTGAAGCCTTCGCCGCGCCCTATTCCATGAAGATGCTGGAAATCGATGCCGTCGGCATGCTCGACACGACAGTCGAGGAGATGGGCAAGGTCTTCGTCACGACGGAACTTGGCGGCGCGGGAACGGCAACAGCCAACTCCATCGACATTGCCCGGCGGGGAACACTGAACGTCCTGCGCCATGCCGGCATCCTTGCCGGCACCCCGGACCATCAAGACACGCGCTGGCTGGATATGCCTTCCAGCGATTGCTTCACCTTTGCGGAAGATGACGGACTGATCGCCTTCGCCCTTGATCTCGGGCAGCCGGTGAAAACCGGCGAGATCATCGCGCGGGTCTATCCCATCGGTAGAACGGGCCTGGTGCCAACCGAATACCGGGCCGCCATAGACGGGGTTCTCGCAGCCCGCCACGTACCGGGCCTCATTAAGGCCGGCGACTGCCTTTCCGTTATCGCCACGATCACGGAGCATCCCTGACAACCCAGATGCCTGACCTTGCGAGATCCGAAAACGGACCGCGACAACAATCAACCAGAGGAGAATGACATGCAAATCTCGAAGATCACCGGACTGTCCGCCCTGGCACTGGCCATCGGCCTTACCTCCGCCAGCGCCCTGACCCTCGATGAGGTAAAGGAACAAGGCTATATTCGCGCCGCGACCGCCAACGAAGTCCCTTATTCCTTTATGCAGCCCGACGGCACTTCGGCCGGCATCGGTCCTGACGTCGCGACCGCTGTCTTCAAGTCGATCGGCGTTGAAGAGATCAACTGGACGGTCACCCCGTTCGGTACGCTCATTCCTGGTCTCAAGGCCAAGCGCTTCGACTTCGCTGCCGCCGAGCAGAACATCTCGGCCGAACGTTGCAAGCAGGTCGCCTTTTCCGAGCCGAATTCGTCTTATGGCGAAGGGCTGCTCGTAAAGAAGGGCAACCCGAAGAAGCTGACGACATATGCTGATATCGCCAAAGACCCGTCTCTGAAGGTCGCAGTTGTTTCGGGCGCAAACAATGTCGATTTCCTGCGTGCCGTCGGCGTTAAGGACGATCAGATCGTCTTCATTCCCGCCAATGCCGATGCGATCCCGACCGTTCAAAGTCGCGTCGATGCCTATGCCGCCACCGAGTTGACGGTTTCCGAGCTCGCCAAGGACCAGACGAATGTCGAGCAGGTTGCGCCTTTCACCGATCCGATCGTGAAGGATACGCCGGTGCGCAACTATGGCGGCTTTGCCTTCCGCCCCGAGGACAAGGAGTTGCGTGACGCCTTCAACGCGGCATTGGTCGAGTTCCGCAAGACGGACGAATACAAGACCATCCTGGGCAAATACGGCCTGTCGGAGCAGAGCATTGCCGCTGCGGCCGAGAAGACCGTCGCCGACCTCTGCGCAGGCAAGTAAGCACGGTTGAGCGCCCGGTTTCTGGCCGGGCGTTCCTGCGACCTCATGAACGGGAGCGCTCCAGATGACCTGGACTGCCTACCTGCCGATGCTTTGGCAAGGCGCGGTCGTGACGATGACGATCACGCTGGCTGCCATTATCCTGGGCGTCATCCTCGCCTTCGTATTCGGCATTCTGCGCGTCGAAGGCGGGCCAATTCTGTCGAAAATCGCCCTTTGCTATACCGAAGTGTTCCGGGGCACTTCGCTTCTTGTGCAGCTGTTCTGGTTCTATTATGCGCTGCCGCTGGTCGGCCTGAGCTTTGATCCGATAACGACCGGCATCCTCGTGCTGGCAGCCCATGCCGGCGGTTACGGTTCCGAAATCGTACGCGGTGCGCTGTCTTCGGTTTCGGTGCAACAACTGGAAGCGGCACGCGCGCTCAACTTCAACCGCTTACAGACCCTGTTCCGTATCTCGCTGCCGCAGGCTGTGGTGGAGATGATGCCGGCCTTCGGCAATCTGACGATCGAGACACTGAAACTGTCGTCGCTCGTGTCGCTGATCTCGATCGCCGACCTCACCTTCTCGGCCCAATCGATCCGCAACATCACGCTCGATAGCACAAGCATCTATTCGGTGACGCTGCTTTGCTATTTCGCGATGTCGCTGATGCTGATGGTCGTGGTGCGCGTGATCGAGCACATGGTCAGGCGCGGCAACGCCTTTCCGCGCGCGGCACATTCGTGAAGGGGCTCCTACCATGATGTACGGCTATGAATGGGACACGACGACGTGGCTGACCTACGCCACTTCCATCCTGCCCATCATCCTGATCGGCCTGACTGTGACCCTGAAGGCAGCGGCGGCCGGCTTCGCCATCGCACTCGTTCTCGGCCTTGTCTTCGCGCTGCTGCGCCGCAGCCGGATCAAGGCCATATCCTGGACAACCGCCGTAGTCGTCGAGTTCCTGCGCGACACGCCGCTCCTCGTTCAACTGTTCTTCCTTTACTACGTGCTGCCGGATTTCGGGATCGTCCTTCCCGCATTTCTGACCGGCGCGTTGGCGCTGGGCCTGCAATATGCGGCCTATACATCCGAAGTCTATCGCGGCGGCATCGAGGCCGTGCCGCGCGGGCAATGGGAAGCCGCGACGGCCCTCAACATGACGCGAATGCAGACCTACAGCGATATCGTCGTGCCGCAGGCCGTGCCGCGCATCCTGCCCGCCATGGGCAACTACCTCGTCGCCATGATCAAGGAAACGCCGGTGCTGTCGGTGGTGACCGTGCTCGAGATGATGGGCTTGGCCAACATGATCAGCGAGCGCACCTTCGAATATCTGGTTCCGCTCACCATGGTCGGCCTTATCTTTCTTCTTCTCACGCTCGTTTGCTCGGCTGCCCTCCACCGCCTGCAACTCGCACTTCCCAAGGCAGGGATACCCCTCAAATGACCGATAAACCCTCCCAGCCGATCATCGAATTTTCAAACGTCACTAAGCGCTTCGGGACGCTGACCGTTCTCGACGACTTCAACTTCAAGGTCGCAAAGGGCGAAAAGGTCACGTTGATCGGCCCGTCCGGCTCGGGCAAGTCGACCGTGTTGCGCATCCTGATGACGCTCGAGCCGTTCCAGGAGGGCAGGTTGGCACTTGCCGGCATGTCGTACCACGAACCGACCGGAAAAGGACCGTTCAAGGCGTCGGAGAAGCACCTACATCAAATCCGAAGCCATGTCGGAATGGTGTTCCAGAGCTTCAACCTGTTTCCGCATATGACGGCGCTGCGCAATGTGGTGGAAGCGCCCGTTCGCGTCCTCGGCCTGCCGCGTGGCGAAGCTGAGTGCCGCGCGGTCGATCTCCTGGCCATGGTCGGTTTGGCCGATAAGAAGGACCACTATCCCTCCCAACTTTCTGGTGGCCAGCAGCAACGCGTCGCTATCGCCCGCGCGCTCGCCATGCGGCCGCGCGTGCTCTTGTTCGACGAACCAACTTCAGCGCTCGATCCTCAACTCGTCGGCGAGGTGCTTTCTGTTATCCGCGGCCTCGCCCACGAACACGACCTCACCATGCTGCTCGTCACGCATGAGATGCGGTTTGCCCGCGAAGTGTCCGACCGTGTCTGCTTCTTCGATAAAGGCCGCATCTGCGAGGAAGGTGAGCCAAATGCGATCTTCGGAGCGCCGCAAGAGGAGCGAACGCGCGAGTTCCTGCAGTCAGTCCTGAGCTAGATGGTTGTGACAGCATAACCTTTAATCTGTCACCAAACAGCTAGTCCGGTGCGTTCACGACGGGGCCGCCGGGTGCGAAGTTGAACACTTCCAGCCGCATATCCTGTTCGTTCGGCTTCCTCGCCAGGAGCGTGAGGCTCGCCGGTCCGACCGGTATGATCCGGTGAGGTTCGAGTTGCAGCAGCGTTTGCAAAAGCGCTCGAATGACGCCGCCGTGGCATACCACGAGAAGCCGATCCGCGGTCTTCATTGAGGATCGCACAGCCAAGGCGGTACGGGTGGCGAAGGTCTGCCAGACCTCCCCGCCCGGCGGCGCGAAGGTGCCGGCGCGCCATCCACGGTAACCGTCGGGATCGGCCGCGATGATGTCGGCGATAGACTTACCGGTCCAGTCACCCACGTCGATCTCACGCAACCGCGCGTCGCAAACGGCGTTTGGGAAACCCAGCAGTTCGGCGGTTCTCTTTGCTCGGCAGAGGTCCGACGTAATTACCTGATCCGGCGCAAGCTGAGCAATGGTTGAAGCCAGGCCAGCAGCTTGCGCCTCGCCTTTAGATGAAAGGCGAATATCCGCCTGCCCCTGTAAGCGGCGCACGGCGTTCCACTCGGACTCACCATGGCGGACGAGGAGAAGGCGTTTCATGAAAGCCGCTCCCCGCTTTGTGCAAAGAGCGCGGCAGGCATGTTGGGCAACCGAAAATGCACCTTGTCTCCCACCTGCAGGCGCGGCGCGCCGTCAACGACTGCGGTCATGCGCAGCGTGCCTCGCGTTCCCGTCAGCATGGTGCGGCCAGCAACCGGGCTGGCTTCTGCAAAGTCGAAAGCGAGACTGTCGTCCGACCCCTCTCCAGCGGTGAGTAGATCCTCGGGTCGGTACATTGCTAAGGCTTCCTTCGGCAGTCCGTCCATGCGCGTCGAGGGCAAGGTGTTGACGGGCACAAGATTGGCGGGCGGCGTTCCAACAAAGGTCGCAACGAAGGCCGTGGATGGGTTGGCCACCAGTTCCTCTGGTGATCCGAACTGCTCGACCTTGCCATTGTTCAAGACAGCGACATGAGTTGCCATGGTCATCGCCTCGACCTGATCATGGGTCACGTAGACCGACGTCGCTCTGGTCGCGCGATGGACGCGCAGGAGTTCCGTCCGCATCTCGACCCGCAGCTTGGCATCGAGGTTGGAGAGCGGCTCATCGAACAGGAGAATAGCCGGACGCGGCGCGATCATACGCGCGATGGCGACGCGCTGTTGCTGCCCGCCGGAAATCTCATTGGGATACCGTGCTGAAAGAGCCTCGATACCAAGCATGCGCAGCACTTCGGCCACACGAGACTGCCGCTCGGCCTTGCCCATCTTGGCGACCTTGAGAGGCCAATCGACATTGCCCGCTACCGTCATATGCGGCCACAACGCATAAGACTGAAACACGAGCCCCGTATCGCGCCTGGATGGGTCGATGACCCAGCCGCGGTCGCCATCCGACACGATGTTGGAGCCGAACTGCACTGTGCCGCTGGTCGGACGCTCGAGGCCCGCAAGCATGCGCAGCATGGTCGATTTCCCGCAGCCTGAAGGCCCGACAAGAACGAGGAACGAGCCTTGCGGAACCTCAAGGGAAATGTGGTCCACGGCCTTGAACACGCCGAAGGATTTGGTGAGATTGTGTATCCGGATCATGACAGGACCTATGATTTCAGCCAGGGCTGCGACTTGGCCTGGAGCTGATTGGCCATCAATGTCGCGGCGATCGAGATCACCAGGATCACCACGGTGATGGCATTCGCAAATTGGGTGAAGCCTTCGGACGCGTAGCGATAGGCAAGCACCGAAAGCAGCGGTGTGGTTGGCGTGAAGAGAAGAACCACCAAAGACAGGTCGCGCATGATCTTGACGAAGACGATCAACCCACCCGCAGCCAGACCGCGACTGGCCAGTGGGACAGTGATCGCCACCAGCCGCCGCATCATTCCCGCCCCGGTCATCCGTGCGCTTTCATCAAGATCGCCGGACACCTGGCTGATCACGGCACGTCCCGTTTGCACCGAAAACGGCAGCAGATAAGCTGTACCGGCAATGAGAAGCAGCGGGAACGTGCCGTAAAGCGCCGGCAACGGTCCGATCGGGGCGCCGAAAAGAGCGATATAGGCGGCGCCAAATGCAATGCCTGGCACCAGAAGCGGCAGGAAGCTTATCTGGTTGATCAATCCTGCAAGTGGCCCTTTTCCATCTCGGGCCAGCACATAGGCAACGATAAGACCGATGATGCTGCTGGTGATCGCGACGGCAATGCCCAAGTCGACAGTCAGGCTCGTGGCCGACATGATGAACGGGTTTTCCCAGATACCCGGCTGACCTTGCGCGATCGACGGGTTCGACAGTCCGGTCCAGTAATGCACCGTCCAGTTGGAAAACAGCGCGGAGGACGATGGCGCCAGCGACGATGCGATCAGGATGATCACTGGAACAACCGTGGTGACCAGGCAAATGAACAAGGCGACCATGAACAATGGTAGCCGTGCCGTACCGAGATCGAACCGCTTGGCGCGACCGCCCTTGCCGGTGATGGTTGCATAAGAGCGGCGGCCGGAAATGACTTTGTTGCCGAGCCACAGAAACAGTGCTGAGACGGCGATGAGAAGGATCGCCACGACATAGCCTCGCGATGTCTGTCCAACTTCGATCAGCCCGTAAAGGCGGGTCGCCATGGTCTGCATGCGAACCGGCAGACCAAGCAAAGCCGGTGCGGCAAAGTTCGAAACGGCGCCGGCGAACGTCAGTGAGGCACCGGCCACGACTGCTGGCATCGCGACCGGCAGCACGATGCCCAGCAGGATGCGGCGACTCTTGGCGCCGGCGATCTGCGCGGCTTCAACCAGATCAGAGTTCACCGTCGCAAGGGCTGCCGCGATAACGGTGAAAGCCAGCGAGTAGTAGTGCGCGATCAGCACGATCAGCGTGGGTATCATACCCCAAGCGAGCCAGTCCGGAATGGTAAGACCCAGGCCTTCGAGGAACCCGCTCTGTCCACCGACGCGCGAATTGCGAAACAGCGATCCCCAGGCGAGCGAGGTTGCAAAACTCGGGATCATGAAGGGCATGGTCGCCATGAGGCCGATGGTGCGCCGGAACGGAACGTCGGTCATGACCACGAGCCAAGCCAGGAAGCCGCCAATCAAGACGCAGCCACAGGCAACTCCGACGCCAAGGATGAGCGTGTTCGTTAGCGGGACCCATAGAAGGTTTCGGGACAGCCTACCGGTGGTCACGTCACTCCAGGCAGAGATCGCATCGAGGCTAAGAGTTTCAAGAAGAATGCGCACAAGCGGACCGGCGACCAGCAGGCCGAGAACCGCTAGAACCAGGAGCTTGAGCGCAAAATGCCCGTTGAGTGGGAAAGACCGCGCGGGAAGGTGGCTGGCTGACAGCGACATGAATAGTCCTATGAGCTCCCAGCCTTCTCGCCGTGAGCTGGATAAGAAAGATTATTGCAGGGAAAGGACGAGGTCGCTGACGTCCTGACGGATCTTCGCCGTTGCCGACGGGTCGATCGACCAAGCCTTCAAGTCAGCCAGGGGCACTGCGTCTGGATGGCTGACGATATCGCTGCGAGTCGCATAGTCGCCTGCCACATAGAACGGCTTGAAGCCCGCCCCGCCTGTTGAACTGTCATCGCCCATCAAGAAATCGATCGCGAGACGCGCCGCAGCCGGGTTCTTGGCAGTGGAAGAGATTGCCAGCACCGCTGGAAAAATGATGCCATTTGCCGGGACAACCGTGTTGACCACCTGCAAGGCCCAACCCTCATCTTCATTGTCGCGACGATCGGAATAGGAGGTAAAGCCGACCGGCGGGTTCTTCTGACCGCGCGCGCCGACCGCAGCATTCACGTCGTCCGTGGAAGACACCAGGATCAGATCATTCTTGAACAAATCGACGATGAACTGCTCGCCCGCCGTTTCGATCTCATCGTCAAGCGTGATCGCCTTGCCGAATTGCGCTTGGTAGGCCTGCGCCATCTCATCGGAGCGGACTACAAGTTCCGTCATCAGATCCAGGTAGTCTCCGCGTTGAAGCGGATCGACCATGATCACCCGCCCCTTCCAGGTCTCGGTGGTCAGTTCCCAGAGGTTCTTGACCGGCGCGCCGCTGGGGTTGGCCTCTTCATTATACATCAGCACCTTTGTCGACAGGCGCTGCGCCAGAAGCGGGCTTTTCTCGTTCTCGTCCAGCAGCGACGCGACGCGAGGAGGGACATATCGCGTAATCAGGCCCGGCTCGAGCAGGTCCTTAAAGACGACCGGCGCGTCCGAGATGTAAACCACGTCGGCACTCGCGATCCCGGCACTGGCCTCGGCTTTCAGGCGTGTGATCTGCTCGGTTGAGGACATGTCGTGGCTGACCATGTCTATGCCCGGATACGCGGCCTCGAACGCTTTTTCCACGGCTGCGATCCGGCTGGTGAAAGCATAAACGGTCACCGTGCCTTCGGCCTTGGCCAACGGCAAAAGCTCCTCGGCACTCATGGCGTCGAGTTCCGGCGCATTTTGTGCAAGCGCCGGCAGCGTTAGGGCCACCAAAGCCGTGGAAAGCAACAAAGGCTTCATGTTCATTGAATTTCCCTCCTCAGAAATGTCGCCCAATGCGACTTCCGCGATGCAACCTCCTTTGCAGCGCGGATATGACATGCATATTAACTTGCAGATTTTGTGCGCATGAAATTAGCCTTGCAGTCTCCTCCTACTCGAACGCGTCGATCAACTGACCCAAGGTTTCGAGGTAGAGCAACGATGCCTGCGGTTCTTCCTTGGCCATTGCAAGCACCAGCGCATTGCTGATCGCCATCGGCACAGTCAGGGTTTGAAAGGCGTCCTGCGATCCCGCTCGTGGCGCAAAGAGAAGGTGATCCGCCGCTGGAACCAGCGATGGGCCGACGCTTCCCGAAATGACGACAGATGTAGCGCCCACATCGCGCGCTCGGTTGAGCAAGGCTGCGTAATGGGTAGGCTGGCGACGGAACGCAAAGGCGACAATTGCATCCTTTTCATCCATTGCGAGCACCTGCTCCGCCAGATCTCGGCCCTCGCCTTCCAGCACGACCGTATCGCAACCCATGCGGCGCAAGCGACGTTCGATTAGAACAGCAAGGGCTTCCGCATTACCGCGCGCAAACACATAGATGCGTCCTGCGTTCAACAAAGCCCTGGCCGCGGCCTTTAGCGTCGCATCATCCATGTATCGCTGTAGGCCGGCGAGCGCTTCGATCTCACGGGTAACCAAATCGGTGATCAGCCCAGCTTCGCTTGTTTTCTCAAGGGTGTTGCGGACCCGCATCGCCGGATCGGTACGAACAAGAAATTCTTCTTGGATCGCTGCTCTGAACTTGGCATAGCTCGTATAGCCAAGCTTTCTTGCAAGCCGCGACGCCGTCGCTTCGTGCACACCGATTTGTTGCGCCAATGCGCTAGCGGTGCCCAATGCCACGTCACGTGGGCTTGAGATGATCTGCTTGACGAGCAACTGCTCTGCGCGGGTCAGCGCCTCAGCAACCTTCTTAACCCGCTCCAAAACTGACACTGCCTCTCCCATGCTCTCAGTCTAAGCTAATGCAAATCTCATTGCAACATGATAAATCCTGCAAGTTATCTTGCGAAAAGTTCTTGCGATGTCTGTTGCCATGCCACAGGCCGTCTTCAGCTATCCGACGGTTGCCTACGATCGCAGCTCGGCATGGTGGCAGGCACTACAAATAACCTGGCAGCCCGCGTCAGTTCATCCCCTTTCCGCTTCATCCGTGACGCCGCCTTTGTCGTTGATAGCCTCACCTCATGCCATTAGAAGTATTTTGCGCCATCACTCGCTAGATATTGCTTGCAACAACTGCCCGATAAGCTCTGCTTTCGCCGAGGCAAGCCAAGAGCAACAGCGTGCAGTCACTACGTTCCGCCATCGGCAATCCAGGTGGCGGACACTTTGAGCCACATGTTTGGAACAGCGCCCGCGCCGTTGTCCGGCGCGCTGTTCGCAAGCCTGAACGTGATGCCTTTGCTTCCATCATCGCTCAGGACAGGCAGGCAAGCCTACTAAACCTATAACCATTCTCAGTTACGATGATATTCCCGGCTTCTGATCAGAAAGTATGGTCTGCTAGATTTGTGGCGCCCATTGGCATTTGTCCTAAAGGCACGTAGGTACAGTCCTTCGTCGCCTACATCTGCCGCAGTGATCGTCAACTCATGGCCATCACGTAGATATTGGTAGGTAGCTCCATAATCGAAACTGATTTCCCAGCTGACATTGGCAGCTGAAGGCATTTCCGGCCTAAGTACGACGTTGCCGTCGTCCGGAATCTCTTTGACGAAAGGATCGTCGAGGTAGACGCCAAGATTGCCAGAACGGTCAGCAAGAGGCGGGGCAGTCTCGGGGCCAACCAACGCAATCGTGAGCACCAGTACCAAAAGGCAGCCGCAGGCAAGCAGAACAATCCGGTTGAATTGCAGCGTGTCGAAACGGGTGCGGCTCGTCGTTGGCGTTCTGCGATGGACAGCCGTTGACGGCAAGGCTGGATCAACTGTCATCGATTTGGATCCTGCCGTTTACTCCGGCAACCGACGGCGATGCGAAGGAGACGATGAGGCATCCGCTTCGGAGTGTAGGGATGCGGCCAAGCGAGAGCTTTTCTCATGCAAGAGCCCGCTGCACCAAGACCGTATCGACATACTGGACGAACCTGACGATCTTTCCGTCGAGGATCGTCCAGGCATGCACAAACGGTGCACGGAAGCTCTTCATGGTTGTCTTGAACGTACCGCTGTAGTGCCCAAGCGCGATGACCTCGTCGCCTTCGCTCACATAGCGATCGGGTACAGCCCGATAGTCGTTCCACTCACTCGCCAGCTTGACGAACACGCCATCCACAATTGCTTGAGGCCCATGAAAGGTCCCTGCGTACGGATAGCCTTCCGCTTCTCTCCACTCGATTTCAGGTGACATGTCGGCAAGAACGACAGGCAGGTCCGCAGATGCAAAGCCTGCATAAAGACGTTTGACGATTTCAGTGTTGCTCACAGGGTCTCCCTCTGGTCAGCGTTGAAGCCTCTTTGCTTCGACAGACCTGAAGCTGTGGCGTTCGCTGAACCAGCAGGGGTGTTCGATGCGATCGAACACATTTCAGTTGCGGAAGAAACTCGCCCTTGGTCGGGCGTGTTCAAGTCGACGCTTAAACGCAGAGTGGTCGACCCGTCACAATCGAGCGGCGCGGTACGACAGCTGTTTCGCTTCTCTCGGTTCCCGACACAAAGAAAAACTGCTCGCAGCTTTACCCGCGATCGCATGAGGCCGGGGACTTAAAACTTCCAGTCCACTGAGACCGGAGGCTGATAACGGCAGAAGCTGCCCGTCTTGATGGAGAGCGCCAAATGCTGCCCGAGCGCTGGGCAGGCAGCTTCGACTTGGGCAACGGCGGCGCGCAGCGTGCGGGTCACATTCACCCGCATCCGTTCCTGGGGCGAACCGAGACGTCTGGCCCGCCCGCCCAGGCCAGAGCTCTTCGCCAGTTGCTGTGAGACAAGCTCATGCTCGCGAAGAACGCTTGCTCGCCGATCAACGTCCAACGCGTCCTCGTCCAAGGCCAGCGCCCGTTCAAGGAGCCGCAAGCGCTTGCGATAGCCAGCGACCGCCTCCGCATCCAGCACCGGATCACCACGGCCGATCTCACGAGGCTCGCCGTCGGCTGCTGCTGCGAGATCGCTGGCGAAGATCTCAATCCCTGGAGACTGGAGAAGATGCCGGATCTGCCGTAGTCCCTTGCTGTCAGGCAGTACGGCCTCATGTTCATCGAACTGGATGATCCAGACAGCATCGCGCTGCCGGAAAACACTGACATGCGACAAAGGCGTAGCCAGTCGCTGCAGAACGCACTCGGCGATCTCACGGGCCGCGCCATCTTGAAGGCGTACGGCCAGCGCTTCAGCCTTGATAGCAAGGGCTTTTGCCCGATCCGGGTCTTCCCTGGCGACAATCCTAACCCGCGCGCAATCGGCCAGCAGCCGCGCCTGCGAACCATGCACATCGCCAAGGCGCTCCAGACCGACGCGCTCGCACAATGCCAGTGCTTCGTCATAGAACGGCAGAGCCGCCCCTGACCTGCCATTGCGTTCCAGAACGCCCGCAAGGCTCTGATACCCGATCATCCGCACCACAAGGCTGCCCTCATGCTGAGAAGCAATGACCGACTCATAGCGGCTGGCAGCTTGTTCCCACTCTTCCAGACGTTCATGACCGAAGCCAACATTCCAAGCTGCGAAGCCTTGGCCCCATCGATCCTCCGGGTAGCGCGCGATCAGCTCCGCCCCTTCGATAGCACGCCGCAATCCGGCGTCTTTGCTGCCCGCCATAATGTCACATTCACCGCGAAGACAAAGGTGATAGCCACGCAAAAGATCGGCGTCAGGCTCGTCCAAGTCCTCCAGAAGCGCCAGTCCGCGATCCAGCTCTATCGCAGCATTCAGCCAGTCACCTGTGTCGTGCGCTTCAAGAAAGCCAAGGCTGAACTGAGTTGCTGCCCGCAGCATGACAGGCGCCTCGCCGGCCTGGTCGAGCGCAGCACGCAACCAGCTGATGCCCTCGCGATGCCGGCTGGCTGTCCACCAGAACATCGTGAGGGCAACCGCAGTTCCCAGAGCTTCGACGCCCCGCCCTTCGTACAGGAGGGTACGCAGCGCTTCATGCAGATTGTCCACGTCTCCCTGAAGCTCGGGAAGCCAGGTATCTTCAGGCACGAAGTTGACGGCTCGCGCCCGTTGCGCCAGCGCCGAGAAGTGCATCGCATGAGTGTGTCGTACGGTGTCCAGTTCGCCGGCTTCCTGCGCCAGTTTTGCCGCGAACAACCGCACCATATGAAGAAGCCGATAGCGTGCGGTGCTGAAATCGAACTGAACCAGCGAGTGTTCCACCAACTCGCGCAGCGCGGGCAGAACGTCCGCCTGGGTCAGCCCTTCCCCGGCGCACACAGGCGCCACGGCCTCCAGCGAGAAGCTTGACGGGAAAGCTGCAAGGCGGCGCAGCAGAAGGCGCGCGCTAGACGTCAGGAGCGCATGGCTCCACCGGATGGTGTCGTCGAGAGTATCATGCCGCGTCGGCCTCGAACCGCGCCGCTGCAGAAGGTCGGACCCTTGCGAGAGTTGTGAGGCGATTTCGTTTACTGGCACGATGTCGGTCCAGCCCGCAGCGAGCTCAATCGCCAGCGGGAGGCCGTCCACTGCCTGGCAGATTGCCTGTACCGCGCCCAGTGCCGCGCCTGCCAAGCGTAGGCTCGGTGCTCGATCGCTGGCCCTCTCGACGAACAGGTCGATCGCGGCTTGTTCGTCGAGCACCCTTAACCGCAGCTGCTTTTCGCCGACCAAGCTGAGTGGAACGCGGCTGGTGGTCAGGACGGAAACCTTTCGGGTATCCGTCACAAGTGCGTCTACCAAAGCGGTGACCTCGTCGATGACATGCTCGCAGTTGTCGAGCACCAGCAGCAGCTCGGTATCGCATAGCCATTGCACGATCGCCTCAGGATATGGCCGTCCGCCAGTCTGCGGCATTCCCACCGCAGCCGCCACGGCTCCGAGCACGGCGGAGGCATCTGACAGGCCATCGAGCCGCACAAACGCGGTGCGCTTGGCCTCGTTTCGTTCGTTTGCGGCAAGCCATTCCAAGACCAAACGGGTCTTGCCGACGCCGCCTGGGCCGATGACCGAGACGAAAGCCGAAGACTGCACCAGTGCACTGAGTTCCTGCAGTAACGCAGCACGCCCGATGAAAGGGTCACGTCTGGACATCGCCGTTCACCCGTTTCTCTAGGCCGCTTCGCATATGCCGTTCATGTTTCTTTTCGCATTTCAGCGCGGAGACAGCAGGGATGCAGCAGACTCGCTATTCACGTTACGGCTTCCCTCTCCGAATTGCAGACCTCCACTTGAAGAATTACTGCGCTGCATTTTCGATATAAACTAAAGTTCTGGCCCAAGAGGTTCACTCCAGTTCCCGATTAAAATTCATTGTCGAAACCGATCCTCGGCTGTCAATCGCATCGTTAGTGGCTCGGCCTCATCCCACCTGTAGATCTCCGTACGTAAGTAGCGAAGCTCATCATCGTGAAGATCCTCATCCACTTCAATCCACCATGCCTTGGGCCTGCCGTCGCTTCCCTCCGACCAACGGTATCCCCTCGCTTTTAGATGATCCTTCATATCGAACGGTGAGTTCTGGGCGAAGATGCGGATCCTGCAGCGTGTACTCGATCGCAGCAGCTCGGCGAAGGGCGGCTGCCCGCCCTCCTCTACCGCCCGTGCCAGCACCTCAAGCAGCGCATGACAATCGTCAGTGGCGCGATGCCCCTCATGAAAGAGGCCCGACTGGCCAACCAGATAGCCGAGCTTGTTGCCTTCGAAGCCGAGATCGGCCCACTTGATCTCCGACACAGAACAAGCCCAGGCTTTCGGCACGAACGATGGTGAGAGCTTCTCGCAGAAGGGTCTGTCGAACCCTGCATTGTGCGCGATGATCAAATCGGCTGGCTCGATCAAGGCATCTAGTGCAGTGATGTCGAGATCCTGCCCTGCGACCATATCGTCTGTGATGCCGGTGAGGCGGGTGATATCAGGCGGGATCGGCGAGGAAGGTTGGCGTAACCCGTTGTAGATACCGACGACGTCACCGACTGTACCTTCATCATTATAGGTGAAGGCTACGGCACCGATCTCGATCACTTCGTCCTTCGTGTGCTGCAGACCGGTTGTTTCCGTATCAACCAACACGGCCAGGTTCGGATATGCGCTTTGGAGGCGTGGAACTACCTGCCTGGGTACCAGCTTGCGCAGCACTCTGTAGTGGCCGCTTTGTTCTAGCCGTTGAGCTGCCACTTCCGCGTCCCAAGCCTCCGAAGTTGCTAAAGCCTCTTTCCGCTTCTTACGCAGCGGTCGCGGTGATTGCCGATAGCTCGGAGCTTCGTCGAAAAGGTCGAACTGAGATGCTGGCGTCTTCATGCCCCCGCCCTTACCTTCTTTGACGGTGTGCTTCTGCTAGCCGAAGGTCCTGACCATCCAACACGGGCGAGCGTGTCGATCAGCGTGGAACGCGCGACTGTGAAGGTACGGCATACAGCAGACTTGCTGGCGCCGGCTTCCAAGGCTGCGATGATCTGGTCGATCTTTTCCTGATCAAGCGCCTTGGGCCGCCCTGCCTGCTTGCCTCTGCGCTTTGCAGCCGCCAGCCCTGCAATGACACGCTCACGCGTGAGTGCCCGTTCGTACTGGGCTAGCGCGCCGAAGATCGAGAACAGCAACTCCCCGTGAGGCGTGGTTGTGTCCATCTGTTCGGTCAGGGAGCGGAAAGCTACGCCCCTCCCCTTCAGGTCATCAATGATGGACAGGAGGTGCGGCAGGGAACGGCCGAGACGATCCAGCTTCCAGACCACAAGGCAGTCTCCGCTGCGCAAGTCGTCGAGACACGCTCTCAGTCCGGGGCGATCGTCAAGAGCGCCTGAAGCTTTATCCTGGTGTAGATGACGCTCATCCACACCGGCAGTGATCAACGCGTCGCGCTGCAGATCCACGGACTGACGATCTTAAGCGGACGAAACACGCATGTAGCCAACGAGCATGTGCGAGAAACCTCGAATCGGATGTTTCCGCACATTACACGATTACGACAGGGGTTTTCGTACAAACTTGGACCACTAACAGGGTCGTTCTATTTCCCCGGCGAGCAATGAACGGAAACCATGTGGTTTTCGACATGCGCCGCTGATCCGACCTGGATCGCCGCGGTGACAGCTATGCGCACCATTTCGGACGTTCGAACACAGTTGCTGATAACCTCGAAGCAGACCTCCGGATGCCTTCCTGGAATGACCTAGAGGGCGCCATCCATTAGCTGCGCCACATCCCGACACGGGGATAGCAAGAGATGTGAATGAGAGAACACAGCAAACTTCGGGTCCGCTCAGATCTCAGGTGACGGCATGTGTTGACAGATGACGGCAAGTGACTTACGTCTTGATTAGTTGACGGCAACTGATGGAGGGTTTCATGCAGCAGCCGAAATGCAAACGGATCATCGACGGCAAGACCTATAATACGGAGACCGCCACCATGATCGGTGGCTACTGGAACGAAGAGAACCCTCCGGTCACCTACGGAAATTTCCTCTATCAGACCCGGTTTGGCGCATTTTTTCACTACGAGGAATCCGAAGGCTTCGCACCTGAGGATGACTATCAGAAAGTCACTCCCCTTTCCCCGGATGAGGCTCGCGCATGGCTCGAGAAGTATCAGAGCTACGATCCGGACCGTATTGAGCGTCTCTTTGGTGAGATGCCAGAGGCTGGCTCCGGTGAGGTGAAATTCACCCTCCGGATGCCTGATAGCCTGCGGGCGCGACTGGCCGCCAAGGCAGAGGCGAATAAGCAGTCGCTCAACGCATGGATGGTGCGTTGCCTGGAACTCTGCGCAGGCGATGGAGACCGGACGTGAGCAAGATCGAAATCGACGCGTCGCTCAAGACGCTGCGCGTTACGGCCGATGGCGCCATCGCGGTGGTGCTTGGCGTCGCGGTCGCCGCTGTCATCATCGCTTGCGCCGTGAGATTTTTGACGGACTGGCTGTAGGGCCTACCGCTACTTCTTTGGTCGAGGCTTGCTGATTGCGCTTGCGATCTGATCGACAATGTCAGGTCCATCGGCGCGGGGAGGCTCCCCGGGCGCAAAATCAGTGCCGAACTCCACCGGGTAAATCAGGACCTCGCCAAGACCTTGTTCGATCGCTTCGCGGCGGAAACGTACCAATTCCTTGGACACACTAGGTGCCGACACGCGACTGGTGAAGCCGGCGATGAGGTCGCATACCTGAAGGGATGCGTTCTCATGGCTTTTCGCGCTGACCGTTGAAACCACGTGTATCGGGAAGCGCAGCGTCTTGTCGCCGATAGTGAAGATCTGCGGCTCAAGATCAGGGTTGGTCATCCGTTCCCACATGTCGGAACGTTTGAAAAAATGCGTGCTTTCATCGTGGATGACCTCAAAGGGTCCATCCGTCTTTTCCTGCCAGAACTTCATGCACTCGATCGCCGACGTGACATGGATCTCGTTCGAGTCTACGAATGCTGTGAGATTTCGATTAGCTGCTGCCTCTGCAGTTCCCTGGGCGATCAAGCTTAGGAACGTTTCCGTGCCGCGGGGCGGATTGGCTAAGACCGAGCCAATCTCACTCCGGAACGCGCGGAGCAACGGGGCAGTAGGAGCTCGGGCGAATTCGTTGTAGCTCGACAATACCCGGTCCGCATCTTCGCGCGGTAAAAGTTGCTCGAACACGTACCCGACCGAGTTCGCGAAACGGATGGCATAGCCGTCCTTATAGAAGTCATACCCTGCGTCGCGCAGCATCGGCTCCACGAGCTGATCGACGATCTTCGATACGACAACGTACCGCTTGCTGATCTTTGCGGCGCAAAAACTGTCGGGTCTGGCACCGACCTCTTTGGCGAAAGTCAGAAAGTTCCGTCGTCCGGTCGGACGTCTGAACACGTTCGCTGATTTCAGTTCGGGCCCCTGTTGCCCGGGAAACGATCTGGCGATTATGTCGGCCGACTCCCGTTCGGATAGGTCCGTGCTGGCCAAGGCGAAGAACGGCTGGATTGGATCGAACAAGTTCGTGCCCGTCTGACCGCTCTCGTCGAAATAGACCTTCTGCATCAGAACTCAGCCATCCGGAAAAGTCGGCCGTCGTCACCTTCATCGTGAAGCCGGAGGACTACCTCATCGTCGCCGAAGGGGATCGGCTTTCCCCTCGCGTCGCGAGGCATGTCCGCCTCGATGAGGGTCAGGATGTACTGGGTCTTGCCCGACGCGATCTGCTCGCGCACGATTTTCAGCAGCGCCTCCTTCTTGCGGTTGTCGAGTGCCTCAAGCACACCGTCATGGAAGGTGAAATGGTAGAACGCCGCGTCCTCGTAAACCTTCAGCAGCGCTAGGTCGAACAGGGCACAAATGAGCTTTTTGTAACTCGTACCATCACCCTGGCTCGACGTCTTTCCGATCTGCCCCTTCTCCTCGAGACCGATCTCATAGTCGAGGTTGTTGCTCGAGTTCAGGCGGAAATAGAACACCCCATTGTGGTCGAGCACCTGCTGGCAATAGCGGTTGAAGATCGCCCGGAACTTCTCGGCCACGGCCGTCTGCTTGGCGACCATCACCTTCATTTCATCGACGATACGGCCGCGGTCACGTTCCAGCTCGCGTACCGAACGCGCCATTTCCGCGACGGCCCCGAGCTTTCTCTCCTGCTCCTCACGATACACCAGGTGCGCGCGCTGATCGACGAGCTGCTTCTGCAGGTGCTTATATTTGGAAAAGGTGTTGGTGTTCTTCAGCACGGCCATGCTGGCCTGGCGCTGGCCGTCGAGCTCGCGATTGCGGTTCTGCAGCACCTCGCGCTTTGCCTCGAGCTCACGTCGGCGCGAACGCAATGCGACATCACGCTCGTGGGTGACCTTCTTATTGAAGGCGACCAGCTCCTCGTACTTGCGTTTGAGGCTCTGCGCGAAATGGAGTTGGGTCTCGCGAAAGACCTCTTCGATCTCGGCGAGGTCGAACTTGTCTTTTTGCTCGAGCGCTACGTCGATCTGACGGATATCGTAGCGTATGTCGTAAAGCGTGCTATTTATCTGCGCGATCTCGCCTTCGATCTCATCGACCAGTTGCGTCATGATCCGACGCTCTTCAGCGTCAAAGTGGAAGCCATCGAGCTGGGCAGAGAGCTCTTCGATCTCCTGCCTTAGCCGTGCGATATCCGTGATTAGCGCAGGGAGGTCGTCCTCCTTGAACTGCACCTCGGTCTGCTGTTCTTCAAGACGCTGCTTCGCGGTCTGGATCTCGTCATCGAGTTGGTATTTCCGGTCGATGAGTTGGCCCTTGAAGCCGAACAGATGGGCGACGAACGGTTTCCAGTGGGCATCCTTTCCCTGGGAGAACTTTCTAAGCTGAAGCTCATCGCTCCAGTCGTCCTGCGAGCGAAGGAAGTAGGTTATGGCCTTCCGGTAATCGTACGGTTTGAGCACGCGCAGGTCGAGCCATCCATCGAGAAGCGTCTTCGCCGCATCGATGGGCATCGCCACATGATCCCACAAGTCGTCGGCCGCGTCGCAATAGTTCTGTCGGCCCTCGGCGTGACGCTTCAGACCGATCTCATTCGGGTTGGCCGGGCTGCGGCGGATGGTGGCGAAATCGCCGCTATTGAGACTTATCTCCAAGAAGAATACGAACCGCTCGAAACGGTGCTTGTGCTTCACCAGGAAGAACTCCGGCGATATGCCGCGCAGCATCATGAAATCGATCAGATGCAGGAGCGTCGTCTTACCGAGGTTATGGGAGTCGCGCTTTTTGTCGGCCGGCTTGCGCACCTCCCCCAGCACGACGTTGAGGCGCGCGGCATCCGCGCCTAAATTAAAGTCGATCGGCTCGAAGATCGTGGGGAGGTTTGAATATATCCGACTGATCTGCATTAGTCGGTCCGATATTCCAGCGTGTCGTTCTGTACGTGGTATTCGACCTTGCCGAGCAGGTAGAGGAAGTTCAGCGCCGGCAGGAACATAAGCTCCCCGTTGCTGCCTACCCGGCGGATAACGCGCTGCTTCAGCGTCATCATTTCGATGACGCCACGCTTGTGAAGCTCCTTTAGCATGATCGCAGCGACGCGCAGGAGCGACGTATTAAGATCGAGGTGTTTTCTAGGTGTCAGCATGTTCCGCCTCCACCAGAGCAGTGAGGTCCTTCGAGCCGATGTCGCAATGGCAGTACATGTAGTGCAGAAGGATGCTCACCAGCCTTCGCTTCTGGCGCAGGGCGGGACGCTGCTTCTGGATGTGGCCATAGAGGAAATTGAACACGTGATCGAAGTTGGGGAACTTTGCACGGTGCAGAAGGATACTTTCCTTCATCTCTGCGGCTGAGTCGGCATAGATTTCGGCGAACTCACGATTTCTCGGGTTCGAGAGGAAGGCTTTGATTTTATCGAAATAGGGCATCGATCGCGCGACGATCACCTGTCTGTAATAGTCTTCGGTGAGGCCGTTGATGAGGTTCTTATCCTTCAGCTTCACAGACTCGAAGTCGAAAGCGCTGGTGTAGGCGGACTCATCCTCATCCTTGGTATAGTCGCGGAAGGCGTGGATCACTTCGATGAATTCGTCGGACTCGAACACGAACGGAGCCGTGTCCTTCGCGTTCGGCAGATGCTTCTGTAGGTCGGCGTGGCTTACGAGGAGGGAGTGTATATACTCGACGCCGAGGACATGGCCCGATTTGACACCGCATGCTTCGAGGCCAGTAATCAGCTTAATATCGGTCCCGGCCGTATATTTGCGGTTCGTGAAGACCATGTAATGGTCGCAAATGCCGTCCTTCACCCGAGCCTTTAGTTTCGGATGCTCATCCTTCATGAGCTTGAGGAAATCGCGGTCCGAACACGAGCGGTCAGGGGCATTGATGTGCTTCGCTTGAAGCACGACATGGCCCACCAGTGGGGAGGTCGTGCTCGGAAACCGCTCCGCCGTTCCATGGAATTTTCCGTCCCGGCCACCATCCTTGCCAGCCGCAAAGGGGGTGACGCCAAGCCCGAGAAGGTGCTTGGCGATCTGGACCACCAGCGCCTCGAACTCATCGTCGCTGAGTTCGTAGAGGAAAAAATCCCGCTTCACCAAATGCTCCGTGTCACGATGTAGCGAGCGGAGAGGACTTACCGCACTGCGCGGCTTTCTCGCCCGCTGACAGCTCAGCAAAATTCTTGATCGTCACGAACACATTGGGGAAGCGAGCCGTGATCTCAAGCTTTCCGCCCAGTGCCTCGACGTAGCGGCGCAGATTGCTGATATACATGTCCGCTCGCAGCTCCATCTTTGCAAGGGCCGGCTGTCCGACATGCAGGTCGCTTGCCAGCTCCACCTGGGACTTCGCCCGCGCCCGGCGCAGCTCGTGGAGCGCCATCTTCTGTAGCAGTGTCCGGGTCGCAAGCGCGCTACACGGGCGACGCTCGGCCGACGTGCGCTGGCGGAGCTCATTAAATGAACGATGTCCTATCATATCCCCTTCCCCTCGGATCTCGACCAGGTACTCGTCATAAAGACGGTCCGCGATCGGGATCACGGTCTCATAGAACCGGTCGTCACCCACCTTGTTTCCGCCGACCAGCAAGATGGCTGTTCGGCGCGGATCGAACGCGTAGAAGATGCGCCAACTCTCCCTGCGCTTTGCACTCTGAGCTCAGCCGCATGCGTGGGCGGAGAGCCTCCGAGGCCGGATGATTATCGATGCGGCAGCTGGGCTCCGTTCCCCTTAAGCAGCCGGAGGACGCGATCGATGTGATCCAACACGGTTTCAATAAGGTCGATTCCCATCGACCCAAGTCGCTCGTGACCACCACATTCCAAACGTGCACGTCCAGAAGATATTTCACTGGCGGAGTATCGCCAAGGATATTGCGCACACGACAAAACTGCAAAAAGAACTTGCTGCTAAATATCGGGTCCAGCGATGGGCTTGCAAAAGCGAATTTACATTTGTCGGCCTCGTAACGGCCGCCAGAATGATGTCGTCCACGGTTTGCACCATCAGCCACACCTGAGCGGGGTTGTTGCCGGATCGCTTCTTCGCAGCGGAGTGGCGAAAGCGGTCGTTCACCGCGTGCCACTGGCTGATCGAAACCTTCGGAACCTCTGCATCAACACAGCCGATCGTCGTCGTGCTCGCAGTTGCGCCGCCCACTTTCTTCGACTTTGCCATCTAGTGATTCTGCCTCAGACCACAACGGCTCTAACCGATCGCCCCTCGCACCGCGAGATCGCAGAGCTTTTCCTTGAGGAGATGTGCTAGCTCACTTGTGTCCCCGAGCGCGACTATCTCTTCAACGGTGATGACGACGAGGCGTCTTCGCTCGCGTAGGGCGGCTGCGACGACGGCATGGGCGGCGGTCAGATCGTTAGGATCGCCTGTGATGCCTCGGGTCGACACCAGAATCCCTATGTCGAGCCCGCGATTTCTGAGCTTGCTGTCGAACCAATTGACTTCGCCGCTCCCAACACTGTTCGACCAATTTTTGCATTCAACCAAGATGATGTTGGGAAGGAAGTTGAACCCTTCAGGACTTGGATCATTCCAAAGCGCAACGTCGATCTCTTCGGTATGAAACACGTTCATAACATTGCGCCTGGTGATGGCGATGCCGGGTACAAGAGCGAAGAGGTAGCAGATGAGGTCCTCGAGAGCTCGGCCTTGGCCGGTCGTGGTTTGCGCCGCGGCGCTCGCGTCCATGTAGCCTTGGACGACGGCCTGATCTATTGCCGCCATCAGTGCTCAAGCCCGTGAACACGATGGTTGCGCAGGCTTCGCACAATCTCTGGAAATGTCACGTACTCTAGCTGGGCGAATAGATGATCGATCTTGAGTGCGAGGACAGCGGGATTGCTCCGCCAAACCCGATCATCTTGCGAAGGCCCCTCACCGTAGAGCAGCATCGACCAGCGCGAGCCAATCGTGTGTGCGGCTTTCTCAGTCTGACCTAATGCGCGCTTGACGTCCTCCCGCGACCGGAGGCGCGCTTTGATCTCGATCGGGAATGGGTTATCGACATAGGACTGCAAGCCGTCAGACCAGACGACGAGATCGATCCCGCGGCCGGGCGAAGGGGCTTCCGCGACAACCTCGGCACTCGATTCGCGCAATACAGTTGCGACTAGCCTTTCCAGCTCACGAAATTGGCCATCGTGCATCAACTGCGAAAGACGATTGCGATAGAACCTCGTTTCGATCGTTCTTGCCAACGGAGCCGGCCTGCTAGACTGGTCAAGTCGGATTGGACCCAACGGGCTGGCGAGTATCTGATCGAGCGCAAAGTCTATCGCTTCGCGATTTTGAAGGCTTGTGCGAACGATTTGAAAGCCTTGTAGGCTGGCGGGGAGCACACCTCCCTTTGCGGGCGCGAAGATCAGAAGTGGCTTGCCGTATCCTACCGCTAATCCGAGTTCAAAGATCGTATTTGAGATATCGCTGTGGGTTAAGACGCCGATGAGGAGGTCAGCTTGTGCGATGCTCGCAGCAATAGAGGCCTGCCAGGAAGTTCCCGCTGAAGACTCGCTTAGTCCTAGGACCTTCACTCTGCGTTGAATAAGGGCTTCAGCGATGGGTCGCACGTCAGCCGTGGCCGGCGCGGAAATGAAACAGGTCTTGATTCGGTCACTTGCCAAAAGTCTATTCCCTAGCGCATCCTGTCTGCATAGGTTCGAAGTTACGTTCCGGAGGCGGCGGGTGTCTACTGTCCCCACACGCACAAAAACAGCTTTAGGCAGGTCGCTCTCTCATTCAGGATTCCCGATTTGGAGTTGTGACCGACGAGGCAGACTTGGTGCTGTATCGCTATCAGAGACGGCAGCTTTCCCCCTGGCGCTGCTCGCAAGCGAACCGTCCGGATACGGCCAGAGTTTGCCCTAGGAAATCATTTCCCACTCTTGAGCCGAGTCAGGATGCTACGGCAACTGTTGGGTGGTTTGCAGTCAGTCTGCTTTTCGGCGATCATCGGCCGAAAGCGGACGACGCATACCTGCGGAGAACGAATGAAGCCTACACCTCCCTATGCCGTGCATTTCATTGTTGGAAACCTCGCCATCGTCCTGGTGGCATTGCTGGTGTCTGTAACCGCTGCCTGGGCGTTCGGAGTATTTAGTTTTGGCTGGTTTGCTTCATCGATCGTCCTTGCGCTTCTGGTGCGATTGATCACAACGAAAGTAATCGGCCTGTATCGCTGAGGCGATCAGGAGTGATCGATGGTTCCTGCGCTGGTTGGGCAAGGGTTTCGGCGGAGCTGGAATGTAATAGCCTACGAGAGACGGTTCACGTCTGCGGGCGCCTGAAATTGAACGGCTGCTTCCGGGCGCAGCACAAGCCGCTACGAACGGCCGCGATGGGGTCGGTAGCGGAATGGCTGCTTTATGCTTGCTCGATCCTCAAAGCTGTCGGTCAGCTTTCGGCCAAAAGTGCAGCTGTCCTTGCGCCTGGTCTGAAGCAGTTCATCTCAGTTCGAAACAATAACTGTCTTGGTTCTCAGTTTTCAGCGTCAACTAGATCGTTGATCAGGGCAGCCTGGCTTCTCATGGCAATCTGTCGAGCAGTCCCGGTGAACTCTTTAGGACATGTGCCCAGATCGCGTAGCCGGCTGGATTCATATGGATGAGATCGGGCAAAAAGAGACGTGACATTGGTCGGCCGTTTTCTCCAAGCAGTCCCGTGCCCACATCGATCCAACATGTGTCAGTGCGCGAGCTACACCAATCCGCGCATAGTGTATTGAACCGGTCGACTTCATCTGAATAGAGCCAGCGTGCCGGGCTCTGTTTGGTGGATAGAATGAAAACCCGAGCTGTTGGCAACCTCTCCGATATCTGTTCGCGGAGGATCAGGAAGTTGGAGAAGGTGCTGCGTGCGGTGAGGCCGTCATTCGCGATGTCGTTCTCACCAAAATACAAGACGATCTTGGTTGGGTTAAGCGGCAGCAGCAGGCGTTCCATGTAATGGATCCCAGACAGGAAAGTGCCGCCGCCGAACCCTAGGTTGACCACGTCCAGCGACTTGAGGTCGCCTGTCAGACCCGTCCACAAGCGGATGGATGACGAGCCATAGAACGCAATAGGCGCCCGAGGTACCCCATTGCGTTCAAGCTGCGCGAGTATGGCATAAATGTCATTTTCGTGCCGGTTGGTACCCAGTGTGGGCGGAAAATCATACATCACGGTGGCGATCGCAGGCGGCCTTGAGGATAGCGATCGCGCCATCTATCGCTTCGCTGCCGGACGCTTCCTTAACCGTTAGACCGAAGGTCGAGGCTGCTACTCCGTAAAGCCCGTTAAGACCATCATTGCCCACAATTGCCACCTCATCACCCGCCTTGAACCAGCCTTCCTCAGACGCTTGTCGGAACTCCTGTCCGATTACGAGACCTGAGACATAGGAGCGCAACTCGTCAGCAGAAATTTCTTTCGCAAGTCCCCCGGTGCGAGCCGAAAAGAGCAGGGAAAGCATAGCACCTGTGCCGGCAGCTTCCTTCAGGCCACGCCGAAAGGCTGCTGCATCTTCGACCGGGGGATTGGCCGCCCCACGTGCGATGAAGGAATGGTTCATGAGAAGTGAGAAGATCTCGCCGGTGACAAAGGTCTGAAAACGAGCAATCCGTCCGTCAGCCACAAGGGCCCACTTGCTATGGGTTCCAGGCAGGATCACCGTCCGGTTGCTTGCTAGTCCCAGGCCGACCACCTGTGTCTCCTCGCCCCGCATCACATCTGCAAACGGCTTCCCGGCAGGGTCAGTGAGGCCGGCCAGAAACACTAGTTGCGAGCCATTTGGTAGTGTTCGGGTGACCGTCCCATGGCTTAATTCCTCCAAGCCAGCAGGGCAGTGCACGTAGTCAACCTCGACCCAGCCGTTCCGGCTGGTGATCATGCCTAGTGCTGCAATCGGCAGAGCGCCGTGAGCGGTAAGCCAAGGCTGCAAAGTCTCCAGCAAAACCTTCTCGTGCTCGCCTTTAGCAAGAACGGAGATGCCCTGTTGTGTCTCCAGGTGGTCAAGGGCCTGCCCTTCCGCGGTCACGAGGGTCGCCCGGAGAGAGGTCGTTCCCCAATCAACAATAATCGAAGCCGCTTGTTGTCCCATGTCGAGGATCCCTTGGCAGTTGCGTGGCAGGCCTTGTCTTACGAGCGAACTTCGCTTAGTGTCAATTTGTGATTTACATGTCTCATATTATGATACTAAATGGATTGCGCTATGAGTTCTGATCTGACTGGTATTCTTCCGGTTCTACCGACGCCTTTCGCTCTAGGCGGCGACGTCGATCGCTTGGGGATGGCGAAGTTGACCAAATTCGCTTTGGCCCATGGGGTACACGGCGTGGTGTTTCCTGGCTTCGCCAGCGAGGTGGAGACGCTGACCGGCCAGGAGCGAGCTGATCTACTCAAGATCGTGGTGGCAGAAGTGGGCGGGCGTGTACCAATTATCGCCGGCGCCAGCGCTGCCACCTGGGAAGAAGTGGTTGCGCACGGATCTGCAGCTGCCGCCCTGGGCATCCGGCACCTGATGGTTCAGCCTCCGAAATCGGTTGGTATCGACGCTCCCGCCTTGATCGACTTCTTGGGCAAGGTGTTGGATGCGCTACCCTCTATAGAGATCATCCTTCAGAATGCGCCGGCCCCCCGGGGTTCGGATTTAAGTCCCGCCGCGATCATCGAGATTATTACCGCCCTTCCCCGTGTGGCCTATGTGAAGGAAGAGACGCTTCCTGCTGGACCCGCGATCAGTCACATCATCGCCAATGCCCCACAAACGCTGAAGGGCGTGATCGAAGGCGGTGGTGCTCGCTATGTTCTTGACGAATATGCACGCGGGGCAACTGCGGCCATGCCTGCTCTCGAGATCGTCGACGAGCATGTCGCCTTGACGCGCGCCTGGAACGAAGGAAGGCGAGACGAAGCCCGCCAGATCTACGTCCGTACGTTGCCACTGCTCGTGCTTCAGGCTGTCTACCGCATGCGCCTGACGAAATATGTGTTGAGGCGCCGTGGTGTCATCGAACACATCGACGTTAGGGCGCCAACGCCAATGCTTGATGACCCAGCGTGCACCGATATCGATCGGAACTTGTCAGAACTTGGCTTGCTGGTCGCGGAAGCAGCATGAGCAGTCCTGTCGTCTCGGTCGAAGTCTTTACGCTAACCCAACCCCGCAAGGTTCCTTATCTTGGCGCCCTGCGTGAAGGTGAGGTGGTCAATGCAAACGGCTACATCGTTCGCAAGGGCAACCGCACCGTCTATCCAACCTTCGACCGCAGCGTTCTCGTCAGGATGGTGACGGACGCTGGCGTGGTTGGCTGGGGCGAGACATACGGCATCGTCGCCCCGGGCACGGTTGCAGCGCTCATAAACGACCTGCTTGCAGGATTTGTCATCGGCCGAGACGCTTTCGACCCATCCGCCGTCTATGACGATCTCTACGACATGATGAGGGTCCGCGGCTATATAGGTGGTTTCTATGTCGATGCATTGGCAGCTCTGGACATCGCGCTTTGGGATATCGCAGGCCAGGAGGCAGGCAAACCCATAAGCGAGATGTTGGGAGGCGGCAAAGAAAGTTTTCCAGCCTATGTTTCTGGTCTGCCGGAACGGACGTTGGCGGCGCGCGGCGAGCTAGCCAAATACTGGCAAGATCGCGGCTTTGATTCATTCAAGTTCGCTACACCCGTCGCAGATGACGGCCCTGCCCGCGAAATGGAGAACCTCCGCAACATTCTTGGACCGCGGGCCAAGATCGCCGCAGACATGCACTGGAACCAAACACCAGAACGCGCCCTCGAATTGATCGAGGAAATGGCGCCCTACGATCCATGGTTTGCGGAAGCACCGGTTTGGACGGAAGACATTGCAGGTCTCGAGAAAGTCTCCAAAGGCACTAGCATCCCTATTGCAGTTGGCGAAGAGTGGCGAACGCATTGGGATATGCTGGCTCGTATCGAGCGGTGTCGCATCGCAATCGTCCAGCCCGAAATGGGCCACAAGGGCATCACCAACTTCATTCGCATCGGCGCGCTGGCAGCCAAGCACAAAATCGACGTGATCCCGCATGCCACGGTAGGTGCGGGAATTTTTCTGGCTGCAAGCCTCCATGCGGCATCGACCCTGCCCACCATGCGCGGACACGAGTTCCAGCATTCGATCTTCGAGCCGAACCGGCGGCTCCTGGTGGGCAACATGGATTGCCGTGAAGGTCGGTATCACTTGCCGACAGGTCCCGGCCTGGGAGTGCGGCCGTCCGAAGCAGCGCTTTCTCTACTCGAGCGCATCTGAATATAATTGGGAGGAAAAAAGATGAGGAAGCTTCTACGCAGCCTGGTACTAACCACGGCCGCCTATGCACTTGTTGCTTCAAGCGGGGCAACGCCCGCTTTCGCGGACACAGTCCTGAAGTTCATTTCCTGGCAAACGGATGATGCAGGGACGGGCGAATGGTGGAAAGCCGCAATCGCGGAATTCGAGAAGCAGCACCCTGGCGTCAGGATCGAGTTCACGAAAGCCGAACGTAGCTCGTATGCCGACACGATGACGACGCTCTTCGCAGCGGGCACGCCGCCTCAGATCGTCCATCTTGCTTCCTTCGAATTCCAGATGTTTGCAGACAATGGCTGGCTTGAGCCGCTCGATAGCCGGATCGAAAAAGATGGTATCGACCTGAACGGGTGGGCCGGGCAGCAGAAATGCGAGTGGAACGGCGAAACCGTCTGCATCATGACGAACTATTTTGGCTTCGTCATGGCTTACAACAAGAAGATCCTCGACCAGGCAGGGTTGGCTGTCCCGACCAGTTATCAAGAGTTTTTTGATGTCGCTAAGGCAACAACGAAAGACCTCAACGGTGATGGCATCGTTGATCAATTCGGGACCGGCCATGAGACCAAGGGCGGTCCCGGGCAGTATCTGACCGAGATGTTGAACTACATTTTGGATGCAGGCGCGTACTGGACGGACAAGGATGGCAATATCACTATCGATACGNNTGGTCACCGGACTCACGCGCTGGAAGGAACTGAACAAGTCAGGCGTCGGGCCGGTCGATATGGCCGCGAGCGATGTCCGCAAGCTGTTTGCTGACGGCAAAATGGCCATGCGTCTGGATGGACCTTGGCTTTATGGCACCACGGAAAAGGGCAGCGCCAAAGCCGACATCGTCTATGCCGCTCCGCCGCTTAACCCGCCGCTTGGTGGGTCTTCCAACGTATTGGCAATCCCGGTCGATATCCCTGAGGAGGAAAAAAGCCTCGTCTGGGACTTTATCAAGCTGACCATGTCCCCTGAGTATCAGCGGCTCTACGCGACGCTGGGAGGCAACACGCCGCCAAGCCCGACGGCTGACGTCTCTGGCGTCGAGCAGAAGCTTCCGCACTTTCCCATTTTGCTTGAAACGATGAAGGCTGCAGCAGCTGCCGGCGTCGATCGTATCCCAACAGGTCTTGAGCTCTATTACAATGAGTTCAGCAAGATGATCATGGAAGAAAGTCAGCGGATGCTGATCGAGGACCTGGATCCAGCTGAGGTTGCCAAGACCATGCAGGCAAAGGCGGAACAGCTGAAGGGTTGAGATCACCCTTTCCGCTTCGCTTTCCGCCAATAATCAAATCTGTACCACCAGGGGGAGGACCTATGGTGACCGATACTTCCATCACGTCGCGTCGCAAGTTTTTTGATCTCGCGCGACCAAGCCGTCAGCATCTGCTGGGATATATCCTGATCGCTCCGGCAGTCTTGATGGTCGCTGCGATCATCGTTTGGCCGCTCTTTGTGGCGATCGACCTGTCGTTTCAACAGGTCAAAATTCCTCGGCTCGGTGCGGCAGGCAAACCTTTCTCATTTGCGAATTATCAATGGCTGCTGAATTCCCAGGAATTCTGGCTGGCATGTTGGGTGACCCTTAAGCTCGTCGTGGTTGTAACGATCGGCAGCGTTCTGGTCGGCCTTGGCAGCGCGCTTCTCGTCAACAACAAGTTTCGCGGTCGTACAATTGCGCGGCTTGGCATGGCATTGCCATGGGCTGTTCCAGAGATTATCGCGGTCGTGATCTTCGCTTGGATGTTCAACAGCTCCTTCGGACTATTTGGCTGGCTCGCCCTGCAACTTGGGTTATCCGATCAGATGGTGCCCTGGGTGTCTGATGCGAGCGCCGCCTTCTTGGCGGTAGCAATCACAATGGTCTGGAAGGGCTTCCCCTTCGTCTCGATCATGTGCCTTGCAGGCTTGCAGTCCATTCCTGCCGACTACTATGCGGCTGCTCGGGTGGACGGAGCGAGTGCATTTCAGCGCTTCCGTTGGATCACCCTTCCCCTGCTCACGCCCGTTCTTGGTGTTACCGTCGTCCTGACGCTTTTGTGGGTATTTCGCGACTTCTCGATCATCAAGGTTCTGACTGGTGGCGGCCCTCTGCGCTCAACACAGACCCTGTCCATCATGACCTACGACCAGGCCTTTCAGTATCATAATTTTGGTCGAGCGGCGGCTGTTGGCGTGCTGACGCTTGTGATCTGCGTTCTTGCCAGCTTGTTGATGCTCGGCCGTCGCTCCCGGTCCATTTACTAAGGAGCCATGTCCATGAAACGTAGTCTCGCTCAAAGCATCGCTCTTTATGCGACGGTCATTCTCACCGCGGCGGTTATTCTGTGGCCCGTTTACTGGTTGATCGTGACCGCATTGTCGACCACGGATGAGCTCTACCGGCTGCCGCCGACCTTTTGGCCCGACGATCCGAAATGGGACGTCTTTGCCCGGGTGTGGGAGGCCAAACCCATCGTGCGATGGCTGACAAACTCCACGCTGGCGGCAGTTGGATCCGTCACCCTCTCGATGGTGGTATCCGTCAGTGCCGGCTACGCATTGTCGCGCTACTCGATGAAGGGCGGAGCTACGATGGGCCTGTTCGTGCTGACTGCCAAGATGCTGCCGGCAACGCTTCTGGTCATCCCGTTGTTCTCCATCTTCTCCCGTATGGGCTTGATCGGCAGCCTGTGGACGCTGGTTCTGGCTCATTCCACGATGATCATCCCCTTTGCGACATGGATGCTGAAGGGTTACTTTGACACCATACCACGGGAGTTGGAACAGGCAGCCATGGTCGATGGCTGCTCACCTGTTGGCGCCTTGTGGCGCGTGGTGCTTCCGATTGCGACGCCCGGCCTTGCAGCGACTGCACTTTATGCTTTTGTCCTCAGCTGGGCTGATTATGCCTATGCGCGAACCTTCCTCGTCAACTCGCCCGACAATTGGACCGCCAATCTCGGCATCACGACGATGCAGGGTGAGTACGTCACCTACTGGAACGATATCGCGGCGGCCTCGGTGTTCGTCGCGATCCCGATTATCGTCATCTACCTGTTCCTCGAACGCTATTTGGTCGGCGGCCTGACCGCTGGCGCGGAGAAGTGAAGCATGGCTAACATTTCCATTCGCAACGTCAGCAAATCGTATGGCTCCCTCAGGGTTCTAGAGCCCTTTTCACTGGAAATCGAAGACGGCGAATTCGTTGTTCTTGTTGGCCCTTCCGGCTGCGGTAAATCAACCATGCTGAAGATCCTCGCGGGGCTAGAACCGGCAAGTGACGGCCAGATCTTCATTGGCGAACGGGAGGTGACCGATTTGGCACCAGGCGATCGCGACATAGCCATGGTCTTCCAGAATTACGCGCTGTACCCGCACCTGACCGTTCGCCAGAACATCGGGTTCGGCTTAAAGATGCGCGGCGCCACTAACGCAGAGATCGACAGCCGGGTCGAGAACGCAGCTCGTATCCTTGAGGTCACGCCTTATCTTGATCGTAAACCTAAGGATCTGTCCGGTGGTCAACGCCAGCGCGTAGCACTGGGCCGCGCCATCGTGCGTCAGCCTCAGGCCTTCCTGATGGACGAACCGCTTTCGAATCTGGATGCTAAGCTGCGTGTCAACATGCGGGCTGAAATCGGCGCATTGCACAAGCGGATCGGCGTTACGACCGTCTACGTGACACACGATCAGGTTGAGGCCATGACCATGGCAGATCGCGTCGTCATCATGCAGGGTGGCGTTATTCAGCAGATCGCTACGCCCGACGAACTCTTCGATCGACCTGCCAACCTTTTCGTTGCGAGCTTCATCGGATCGCCGGGAATGAACTTCCTAAACGCCGAAGTTCAAGATGGCACTTTCAACTTGTTTGGCCGCGACGTGGCTCTGCCCAAGTCAGGGGCTCATCAAGGCCCCGTGGTTGTAGGGCTTCGACCCGAGCATCTATCGCTCGGCGAAGGGCCTGCCAGTTTTACCGTGCGGCCCACCCTTATAGAAAGCCTGGGGTCGGAAAAATATGTCTACTTCGATGCTCAAGGAGCGGTTCAGCCACAAGGTGATGAAGGCAGATCAAAGGGACTGATTGCCAGAGTTGCGCATTCAGGAAGCCTCTTGAAGGGTGAAGAGCTTAGGCTCGGCTTCAACCCAGAGCACCTTTACCTATTTCACCCTGCGACAGGACAGAGACTATGATCCTCGTTACTGGATCCGCTGGCCGCGTCGGGCGAGCAGTTGTTGCAGCCCTGCGTTCCCAAGGTCGAAGCATTCGAGGCTTCGACCTGCGAAGCTCTGGCCTTGCCGATGAAGTTGTTGGTTCCCTGGATGACGCCCAGGCTGTTGCGCAAGCAATGTCCGGCATCAATGACGTGCTGCACCTTGGCGCGTTCATGTCCTGGGTACCGGCTGATCAACAGCGTATGTTCACTGCCAATGTCGAGGGCACGCGTATTCTGCTTCAGGCAGCCGCCAACGAGGGCGTACGGCGCTTCGTTTTTGCGTCGTCGGGCGAGGTTTATCCCGAGAACAATCCCCAATTTCTGCCGGTAACGGAAGAGCATCCGCTGCAACCAACGTCACCCTACGGGCTGACCAAGCTCCTTGGTGAGGAATTGGTCCGATTTCACCAACGTGCCGGTCGGATGGAAACGGTCATCCTGCGCTTCTCGCATACCCAGGATGCAGCCGAACTGCTGGACGAGGATAGTTTTTTCTCCGGTCCTCGCTTCTTCCTGCGCCCGCGTATCAGGCAGCAAGAAGGCTTTGGCAATACCGCCATAGCCCACCTCTTGCGTGCCGCTGATATCGGGGAACCGTCACACGTTCTGGCCCGCAACCAAGATGGCCGTCCTTTCCGTATGCATATCACGGAAACGCGCGACATGGTGGCAGGCGTTCTTCTGGCGCTTGATCATCCCGCGGCGGTTGGAGGCACCTTCAACCTAGGTTCGGACGAGCCTGTTGATTTTGCCGATATCGTTCCGCTGATGTCTGAACTGACTGAACTGCCCATCGTTACGGTCGATCTTCCTGGTGCAGGCGTCTACTACCATACGTCAAACGAGCTTATCAGGCGAACGCTTGGCTTTTCAGCGGAATGGACGGTGAAGCGCATGCTGAGTGAGGCTGCCCCTGCAAGAAGCCGTCGCCTGGCTGAAGGACGTCAGGCATGAAACCCGAAACGCCTGGAGGGACAGCCGCACTCTCTAAAGGCCTGACCTTGTTGGACATGGTAGCCGATGCCCCTGAGCCATTGCGCTTCGCAGAGCTATTAAACGCCTCAGGCCTTCCGAAACCAACCTTTGCCCGAATTCTCAGAACACTGATCGCCTACGGCCTGGTGAGGCAGGATGCCTCATCAGGCACCTATGTGCTTGGCCAGCGCTTTCTCGAAATGACGCATCGCGTTTGGGATAGTTTCGACATCGTGTCTGCAGCTTTGCCAGAACTGCAACGGTTGGCTGGCGAGCTTGGCGAGACGGCAGCGATGTGCCGGCTAGATGGTTCGATGGTGCAATATCTAGCCGAACAATCGGCCAATGGCCTTGCAGTTCGCGTGGAAGTTGGGCGGCGTGTTCCGCTTCATTGCACCGCTGGAGGTAAGGCGCTTCTAGCTTTTCAGGATCCGGCTATGGGGCGGGCGCTCGCGGAACGGCTCACGCTCGACAGTTTCACGCATCATACACTCGTTACACCTGAAGCCCTTCAAGCAGACCTGACCCTGACACGTGCGCGCGGGTACTCGGTGTCCTATGAAGAGCATCTGGCTGGCGTGAACTCGGTCGCTGCCCCGGTAATGGGACGCGATAATACCCCGATTGGTGCTTTGGTCGTGCTGGGGCCGTCATCGCGCCTCGACACCTCCAACATCCACCCGACAGGCCGCGAACTCATCGCTGCCGCACGTCGCATAACCGGTGCCGCAGGTGCCGTGGCCATTACGTCGCGGCCCCGTCCGCGCAGCAAGACCGACAGGCAGTTGGCAGAACTGAGCTGCGTTTTGCCGTGGGGTGCTCAACTTGGTGAAAGCCCTGTGTGGCACCCGCAGGAGCGCGTTCTCTACTGGGTCGATATTCTGCATCCCGCAGTCTATCGCTTCAACCCCGAGACCGGTCGCAATGAAAGTTGCGAAACCGGGAAGCTCGTGAGCGCGGTGATCCCTGTTGAGGGTGGGCGCTTGCTCGTTGCCTCACAGGATGGGATCGAATGGCTCGATTTTGCGAGTGGTGCTTTGACCCCTTACTCCAGTCCGGAGTCCGGCATCCTCGATAATCGCCTCAATGACGCCAAGCGCGGACCCGATGGAGCCGTATGGGTCGGCTCGATGCGTATCGACGCGTCAAAGCCGACTGGAGCCCTTTACCGCGTCGATGCAAAAGGCGCTTTTCAGCGTAAGGAAGGCGGGATCACCGTATCCAACGGTTTGGGTTGGAGCCCTGATGGTCGGACCCTCTATTTCGTGGATACGGTGCCAGGATTGATCCACGCCTATGAATGCGACCCTGAGACCGGGGCCTTGGGGGCCCGCCGCGAGTTTGCACGCATCGCTGTAGCTGACGGTCGGCCCGATGGTCTTGCCGTTGATGCAGAGGGCGGGGTCTGGTGTGCTATTTGGGATGGCTGGTGTGTTCGCCGCTACCTTCCAGATGGCAGCCTTGATCAAGTCCTGGAGCTACCGGTGCCTCGTCCCACCAGTGTGTGCTTCGGTGGCCCTGACCTTTCGACGCTTTTCATCACCAGTGCCCGTACGCGGCTGCCCGCCTCAACGCTTGCGGATGCTCCCCTCTCGGGCGGACTGTTTGCAGGCCGTCCCGGTGTCGCTGGCGCACCTATCCCCCTTTTTGATGGTGACGCATGACGCTTGAAAAACTGTTTGGCCTCAAGGGTCGTACTGCCCTTGTGACAGGCTCAAGCCGCGGTATCGGAGCTGCCATCGCCGAAGGGCTTGCGGCTGCCGGGGCAGAAGTAATTTTGCACAGCACTGCAGACGCGGGGACCACTGCGGTGCGGACGCGCATCGAAGCAGCCGGCGGCATTGCCCACGAACTCGCCTGCGATCTTTCCACACCAGAAGCGGGCCGCAAGCTCATCGAGCAGGCCGAGGCTCATGCTCCATTGGACATATTGGTGATCAATGCGAGTGCCCAGATCAATGCAACCCTGGCGGATCTTCGCGCTCGTGACTTGTCATTCCAACTGGCAGTGAATCTGGGATCGACGGTGGACATGCTGCAGACGGTTCTGCCGTTGATGGCTGCTCGGGGTTGGGGACGGGTCGTCTCGATCGGCTCCGTTAACCAGCTCAGACCAAAGAGTGTCGTTACGGCCTATGCCGCCACGAAGGCAGCACAACACAATCTCATCCAGAGCCAAGCTCGAGATTACGCGAACAAGAACGTCCTTCTCAATACGCTTGCGCCCGGCTTGATCGATACGGACCGCAACGCACATCGTCGCGACAGCGACCCTGACGGTTGGGCACTGTACACACAAAACCTCAATTGGATGGGCCGTGCCGGCCTGCCGGAGGAAATGGTTGGAGCTGCGATCCTGCTGTCATCCGAGGCATGTAGTTTTATGACTGGCGAGTCGATCTTCATGACCGGCGGATATTGATCGCTGGTCTCAATCATCATGCGCACCGCTCCATTGAAGCTTAGCCGATGCGCCGCATGAGGCCGCGCGTAAGCCAGCTGGTACCATGAGCGCCCGTTGCGTTCTTCCTAAGAGGACAGTTAGATGACCGCAATGCAATGGCCCAAGATGGCGCGGGATCTGGTTGCTATCGTGCGTGGCGTTACACCTGATGAAGTGGAACAGATAGCAGGCGCATTAATCGAAACCGGCATACAGGCCATCGAAGTGCCGCTTAATTCGCCGGACCCACTTTCCTCTATTCGTATTCTTGCCAAAACCTTCGGCAACGAGACCTTGATCGGCGGCGGAACCATGCTCACGGTCTCCGATGTCGAGAAAGTGCATGCCGTTGGTGGGCGTCTCTTTGTCAGCCCGAACATGCGTACCCAAGTGGTGGCCCGGGCGGCAGAGTTGGGAATGGTTGCTATGCCTGGTGTCATGACACCGACTGAGGCATGGGATGCCATTGATGCAGGAGCATCAGGCTTGAAGTTCTTCCCCGCAGACATTCTCGGCCCGTCAGGTATCGCGAGCATCAAGGTCATCCTGCCAAAAGCTTCAGTGATCGCGGCTGTTGGCGGAATTTCCGCAGATAACCTAGAAGCCTACATGAAGGCCGGCGTACGTGCTCTCGGCATCGGCAGCACCTTCTATCGTCCTGGCGATGATGCGGCCACCGTGCGTGCGAAAGCGCTGCCCATCATCGCGGCTTATGATGAGGCTCGTGTACGACTCCTACGAGGCTGAGGTCATGCATGTTCTTCAAAACGGAGTTCTGCGCGTCCAGATTGCGGAACTTGGCGCCGAGCTTCAATCGATCGTCACCCTTTCAGACACCAGTGAGTGGCTCTGGCAAGGTGATCCTCTTTGGTGGGCGGACAGATCGCCTCTGCTGTTTCCCGTTATTGGCCGAAGCCCGAATGATACGGTGACAATCGATGGCGCCCCCCATTCAATGCCTCCACATGGATTCGCCCGCAGCAGCCTGTTTCGAGTGCTAGAGGCTGATGCCACTGAGGCAAGGCTCGAACTCAGGTCCAACCCGGAAACCATCAAGTCGTTTCCCTTCGATTTCCGCTTGGAAATCGCCTATCGCCTTCAAGGAAATAGTCTGACTTGCCTCGCTATCGTCGACAATCTGGACTCGCGGGACATCACCTTTCAATTCGGCTTTCATCCAGCATTCAACTGGCCTCTGCCGGGTGCTTATGGATGGACGCATGTGGTAGAGCTTGGCAATCGTGCTTCACCACAGATGATGCAGCTTGATGCCTCGGGGCTTTTAGACAAGAGGCCCCTCACCTCTCCTTTTTCAAATGGATGTATAACACTGCACCCCGCCTTGTTTCAGGCTGGTGCGATGGTGTTTGAGGAGGATGTCGGCACCAACATTGCGTTCGCAGCAGGTAACACCTGCATCGAAATGACTACCAAAAACCTTCCGATGTTCGCGTTATGGCAAAAGGAGGGAGCGCCCTTTCTTTGTATGGAACCTTGGTGCGGTACCGCACCGTCATCTGCTCAGGGACGAGCACTGGAAAACCGCAACGGCAGTGTTGTTCTGCCTCCGCAGGCAAGCAAGTTGTTTGAAATGCATCTTCGGTTCGAAGGTCAGAGCGGTTCTGTTAAGGTATGATCCGGTTCAAACTTGGCTCGCCGTTTTATACCACCTGCCTCGATAAGCATCCGCGCAGCCTCGAGAAGCATCCACAAAGAAATATCTTCAAAGCTATAAGGTTCTCTCGCGGGCGCAACTCAGACGGATAGCAGCTACTCGGTTAAAGGGACCCAGGAAGCGGACCGTCCGCTTTCTGCTGAGGAGGTTGTCGAGGAGACAGCGCAGGATACGGGCATCCTCGACTGCCTCTCGGACCTCTCGCAAGACCTTTGCGACCGCTGGAAAGGCGCTTTGTATGCGCTGAACCCTGTCAACACGGATGCGGCCCGGCACTTCTGTACCAGCGTCCGCGAGATTTTTACCGAAATCCTCGATCGTTGGGCCGACGACAAGGCGGTCGTCGCCGCCACCTTAACTGCGAAAAGACACAAAGCGGTACGCCGTGGCGTCGGGCTAAGATTCGTTTCCTGCTAAAGAAGAAGGGGGCACATACCACCGACATGCTCGGCTTCGTCGAGAAGGATATCGACGACATCCTCCAGGTACCCTGAGCCAGGATAAGGAATGGCGTATCTCTTGCAGATCGCGGCGAGTGCGGTTCCAGAGATACCGAACTCGGGCGCGAGTTTGCTGAGGGGACTTTTGCACACGCGGGTGTAAAGCTCGAGGCGAGTGAGTTGCATGATGGTCGGTCTCAACGCAGATGATCAGGACGCCAGTCTAGGTGGCAGTCTACCGTCTGTCTGCGGACGTCGTTATCGGAGCTAGCCGCTCCACTACCCACTCGGCTTTTAGACTTGCAAGGAATTTTCCGTCCACGGCCGGTTACCGCCGATCTTACGCTAGATGAGCCACAAACCTGCTTCGACTTGCTTCCAGGATGCTCCTTTGGAAACTCGAACATCATCCCGAGGGGGCCTCTGAGACTCTGGTCCTGCATGAGGCCGCCGTTTGGGCGGCCACAATCCCCTCTTTCCCGCCTTCCCATCGCGCGCCGCAGCATCAACCGGCAAGCGCGGCTTCGCCGCGTCACCTGCTGAAAAAACGGCTTTCAGGCTTCGCCCGAACCTTCCGTTTTTTCAGCAGGCGACCGGTTGACCCCGCTTGATCGCGCGCCGGTGGGCGGGCTTCGCCCTCCCTCCTCTGCCCAGGGAAATGCTGAGAGGCATTTCCCAAACAGAAGGGGAAGGCTTCGCCCACAGGCGAAAGGAAGAAGCCATGTCCGAGCGGAAAGACATCTACCAGCAGATCACGAACCGCATCATTCAGCAGCTTGAAAACGGCGTTCGCCCCTGGCTTCGCCCGTGGGATGCGAACAGCCTTCCCGTACTTCTAACCCAATCAACCGATAAGCCTTCACGCGGCATCAATGTTCTTATCCTTATGCATGCGATCAAGCATCGCAGGCAGGCCATTGTTTGCCTTAGCGGTCATCTTCAAGCAGACGTTGGCATTGGGCTTGCGTCAAGAATGGCGAACACGGAGAGTTGAGGCCGGCATCTACGCACATGAACAAGATGCATTCTACCTCAGACCGCGAGGCAAAGGTACTTCAACTCGGTAAATTCATCTAAGCCGTACTTGGATCCTTCTCGTCCCAAGCCGGACTGTTTGATGCCGCCGAAGGGAGCCACTTCGGTTGAGATAAGACCAGTATTGATGCCGACCATCCCGTACTCCAACGCTTCCGCCACCCGGAAGACTCGTGAAAGGTCTCGGGAGTAGAAATACGAGGCCAGTCCAAACTCGGTGTCGTTTGCCATGTTCAGAACGTCGTCTTCTGAGTGAAACAGGAACAGCGGAGCAACCGGGCCAAACGTTTCCTCCCGGGCTGCTTTCATGCCGGATGTCATTCCCGTCAGAACCGTGGGCTGGAAGAAGAGGCCACCCTGGCTGTCCCTTTCGCCGCCCTGAACGACTTTTGCGCCCTTTGTTACGGCATCGGCGATATGGCTCTCTACCTTCGCCAGCGCCTTGTGGTCGATCAACGGACCTGCGTCGACACCCTCTGCAAACCCGTCACCGACTTTCAGGCTTGCCACTTTCGCCGCGAGCTTTCCGGCGAACGCGTCGTACACGCCTGACTGTACGTACAGCCGGTTAGCGCAGACGCAGGTCTGTCCGTTGTTGCGGAACTTGGCTGCAATCGCTCCCTCGACCGCTGCATCGATGTCCGCGTCATCGAACACGATGAAGGGAGCGTTTCCGCCGAGTTCGAGACCAAGCTTCATGATCTGGTCCGCCCCCTGCCGCATCAGCGTCCTGCCAACCTGGGTAGACCCGGTGAACGTGAGCTTGCGCACTTTCGCGTTCTCGGTGAACTCGCGTCCGATCTCTGGGGCATCCGTCGACAGGATCACGCTGAACACCCCTGCTGGAAGCCCGGCTCGTTCCGCGAGAACTGCGAGTGCCAGAGCGGAAAGCGGCGTTTCGGCCGCAGGCTTGGAGACCACTGCACAGCCTGCGGCGATGGCGGGCGCCACCTTGCGTGAGAGCATGGCGTTGGGGAAGTTCCAGGGCGTGATCGCCGCTACGACACCTACGGGCTGCCTGACGACCATGATCCGCTTGTCAGCCTGATGGCCAGGAATGGTGTCGCCGTAGAGACGCTTGGCCTCTTCGCCGAACCATTCCATGTAGGATGCACCGTATAGGATCTCGCCACGAGCCTCCGGCAGCGGCTTGCCCATTTCCATCGTCAGGATCGTGGCAAGATCGTCAACGTTCGCGACCATGAGGTCGTGGAGCCTGCGCAGCACGGATGCCCGCTCTTTGGCGGTCCGCCTCGCCCAGGCTTTCTGGGCAACGTACGCTTCATCGATAGCAAGCGCCGCTTCCGTGCGGCCCAGATCAGGCAGAACTGCAATGACATCGCCGTTTGAAGGATTGGTGACCTCAAAGACAAGCCCGCGGCTGCTTTCTTCAACTTTCTCGCTGCCAACCACGGCCTTGTCCGTGACCAGCGAAGGATCCTTCAGCTTCGTGAGCAGCGTTTCTGAGATAGCCATGGACGGATCCTGCGTGTTCTATTTGCCTACATTGCTTGCTTCTAGCCAGCGCCTAGAGGAATGCGTGCGCTGCGCCGCTATCGAAGCTCAGCCAGGCGCTGTCGCCGCGGCTGAGGCTGGAAATCGCCTGATGTCCGAACGGCAGACGGACGGCGAGGCTGTCGCCCTGAGCGGTCCTTGTGCTGACCTCTACGTTGTTTCCCAGGAAGGTGATGTCTCCAATGGATACCTGAAGGCCCGCCGCGACAGCTTCGCGGGACAGGGAAAGGCGCTCCGGCCGCAGCATCAACGAAGCCTTGCTCCCGTTTCTGCGGCTCCCATGCGTCGGCACGCCGTCGATCCTAGTCCCTCCTGGCAAGATCAGGCGGGCTCCGCTTCCATCGACGCTGACGATCTCTGCATCGATGAAGCTAGAGTCCCCAATGAACTCGGCGACGAAACGAGTGGCAGGATTGGCGTAGAGATCCTGGCCGCTGCCGATCTGGTCAATCTCGCCATGGCTGAAGACCGCGATCCTGTCGGACAGGCGCAGGGCTTCTTCCTGGTCATGCGTGACGTATAGGATGGTGACGCCTGTTTCCTGGTGGATGCGGCGGATTTCGAACTGGATCTCCTCGCGCAGCTTCTTGTCGAGCGCTGAGAGCGGCTCGTCCATCAGAAGCAGCGGCGGATTGTAAACCAGCGCACGAGCAAGTGCGACGCGCTGCTGTTGCCCTCCCGACATCAATGCAGGCTTGCGGTCCTCGAACCCTTCGAGGCGGACCAGCTTCAGCGCGCCCTTGACCCTTTCCGACACCTCTGCCTGGGACGTGCGCCTGATACGGAGCGGGAACGCAACATTCTCCCCCACCGACAGGTGCGGGAAGAGAGTGTAGCGCTGGAACACCATGCCAATGTTGCGCTTGTGCGAAGGGGTGGCCAGAAGGCTCTTGCCCTTGAAGAGGATGTCTCCGCCGGACGGGTCTTGAAAGCCAGCCAGGATGTAGAGCGTCGTCGATTTGCCTGAACCAGAAGGCCCGAGGAAAGTCATGAACTCGCCTTCGGCAACGTCCATCGTGACGTTCTTGACGGCTGTCACGCTGCCGTAGGTCTTGCGGATGTCGCGGATCGAAAGGAAGGGTTCGGTCATGTCGTGCGTCCCTTGCGGAAGATGGCGGCGAGCACCATCAGAAGGATGGTAAAGGCGATCAGCAGAGTGGATGCGGCGGCAATGACAGGCGTGAGATCCTGCCGCAGCGTCGTCCAAATCTTGACGGGCAGCGTCTGCAGTGTCGGGCTGGCCATGAAGATCGCCAAGACGACCTCGTCCCAGGAAGCCAGGAACGAGAAGATGGCGGCTGCGAAGATGCCGTGGCTTACGCCGGGCACGGTGACGCGGAGTCGCGCCTCCCAAGGATGCGCGCCGCACAGGACGGCCGCATCCTCGATCGACCTGTCAAAGCCTTCCAGCGCATTGCCGATCGAGATGATCGAGAACGGCAGCGCAATAAGCAGATGGGCTATGACGAACGCGACTGTCGTGCCTGCAAGGCCAAGCTGCAGGAAGAGCGCGTAAAGCGCGACCGCGAGAACGACCACAGGCAGGATCATAGGCGTGAGGAACAATGCGCGAAGCGCTTCCCTGCCCCTGAAGCGTCCGCGGTTGAGGCCCAAAGCAGCCAGAAAGCCTATGACGACGGACAGGACCGTGACGATGGCAGCGATCTTCAGGCTCGTCAAAGCGGAGTAGAGCCAGCGCGGATCTGCAAACAGTTCCTGGTACCAGCGCAGGGTCCATGATGGAGGCGGAAAGATCAGCCATTGCGAAGAGCCGAACGACAGCGCGGCAATGAAGACGATCGGCATGATCAGGAAGAGGCAGACCAGGACGGTCAGCCCGACAAGAAAGACACGGAGGCCGCCAAGCTTGTCGAAGTCGAGCAGCATGGCTTACCTCGCCTTGTTCGGGTTGAAGAACCGCAGCTGCACCGCATAAAGCGCAAGCGTCACGATCAGGAGCACGAGCGCCGCGGCGCCGCCCATTCCCCAGTTGACGAGAGACTGCACGAACTGCGCAACGAGTTCGGCCAGCATCATGTTCGAGGTGCCGCCGAGCAGCGCTGGGGTGACGAAGTAGCCAAGCGACATGACGAAAACCATGAGTGCTCCCGCAGCCACGCCGGGCAATGACAGCGGAAGCAGTATGCGCGTGAAGCTCTGCCGCTTGTTCGCTCCACAAAGGGCCGCAGCACGCAGAATGCCGGGATCGATCGAACGCAGCACGCCGATCAGCGGAAGAATGACGAAAGGGAGCATGATGTAGGTCATGCCGATCGTGACGCCGACCAGGTTGTTCACCAGTGGCAGGGGCTTGTCGATCAGTCCGAGGGCGATCAGGGTCTTGTTGATCACGCCCGTGCGCTGAAGCAGCACCATCCATGCGTAAGTACGAGCCAGAAGGTTGGTCCACATGGACAGGATGATGATCGCCAGAACCAGCCTCGACCACTTCTCCGGCATGATCGCAAGCATCCAAGCGACGGGATAGCCTACGATGACAGCGACGAACGTAGCCAGCCCCGCGACGATGAACGTGTTCAGGAAGACGCGAAGATAAGTCGTCGATCCAAGGAGCGTCTCATAGTTCTGCAGCCCCGGCTGGGGTTCCAGCACGCTGCGGAGCAGCAGCATGAGCACGGGCAGGATGAAGAAGATGGCGATGACCACGAGCGCCGGCGCCACGTAGCCGAACCCGGCTTCGCGACGCGGTTTTCGAAGTGGCACGCCGATCACAGCCGATAGAGCCATTTTTCGGGTTCCAGTGAGATTTGGCGGGCCGCGGGCATGCGGCACCGCCATTCATTGGGGTGGCGGCTTTACTGGGCCTGCCACGCGTACCAGCGCGTGCCGATTTCGTCTCGATGCTGGGCCCAGTAAGACATGTCGGAGTTCACCTGCGTATCAGCCTGCATGTCAGGCAGGGTCTTGCGCAGTTCCGCATCCATCTGGGCGCTGGAGTCCTTGTTGATCGGTGCGTAACCCGTTTCTGTCGCGAACATCGCCTGAGGTTCGGCCCCCGTCGCATGAGCGATGAACTTCATTGCCGCATCCTTGTTCTTCGTGCCTTTCGGCACCACGAGCGAGTCCGCAGCGGTAATGTTGTTCGTCCAGGAGGTCTCGACGCTGACGCCAGTCTGCGCGAGCGCTGTCAGTCGCCCGTTCCAGAATGAACCGAACGGTGCCTCAGCAGACGCCAGCAGCTGCTGCGACTGCGCGCCGTTGTCCCACCAGATGATGTCGGACTTGATGGTGTCCAGTTTCTTGAATGCCCGTTCCAGGTCAAGCGGGTACAGCTTGTCAGCAGCAACACCATCGGCAAGAAGGGCAGCTTCAAGGACGCCAGGCGCCGACCACTTGTAGAAGGTCCGCTTGCCCGGGAACTTGGCCGTGTCGAAAAGGTCCGACCATGTCTTGGGGCATGCGTCTACCGCATCCTTGTTGCAGCCTATGACGAACGAATAATAGAAGCTGCCGACCGAGTAGTCCGTTACAAACCGGGGATCGAGCTTCGACTTGTCGATCACGGAGAAATCCAGCTTCTCGAGCAGTCCTGCGTCGCCCGCCTGGACCGCGTAGTCGCCCTCCACATCGACCACGTCCCAGGTGGCGTTGCCCGCGCCCACCATGGCCTTCAGCTTGCCGTAGTCAGTCGGTCCGTCCTGCGTGACCTGTACTCCCGTGCCGGACGTAAAGCCTTCGGCCCAATGCTTCTGCTGCGCGTCCTGCGTGGTGCCGCCCCAGCTGGTGAAAACCATGTCCTGGGCGGAAGCGCTCCCTGCAGAAACAAGTCCTGCAAGCATAACGCCGATGGCGATCTTGTACTTCATTTCGGTTCCTCCACTTTTTTGGTAGTTCTCAGGCGCCGGTGCTACCTCCCAGGGGCGAAAAGCTTGCCGGCGTCATGATCTTGCTGTCCGCGGTCACGATCAGGTCGCGGATCCTGGGCAGGAAGGCCTGCCATTGCGGGTCGGCTGCGAGAAGGGAGCGGCGGCGCTGGCGTTCGTCGAGGCTCTCATAGGCCCAGATGTGGACGATCTCGTTCAACGGCCCGATCTCTGACGAGAAGTAGCCGACCAGGCTGCCCAGATGCTGCTTCTGGATGGCGATGCCGGATTCTCCGACAGCCTTGAGGTATTCCGGTCCAGAGCCGTTCTTCAGCCGATAGGTGCGGATCTCGTAAAGCATGGCTTACCGCATCACGAACGGGTCGGGAAAAGGATCGTCCGACGTCTTGAGCCACACCGTCTTGGTCCGCGTGTAATCGAGTGCGGCGGCGATGCCGCCTTCGCGTCCGTGGCCTGACTGGCCGTAGCCTCCAAACGGCGCGATCGGCGAAACGGCGCGGTAGGTGTTGATCCATACGACGCCTGCATGAATTGCCCGCACAAGCCGATGCGCCCGAGCCAGGTTCTGCGTGAAGACGCCGGAAGCGAGACCGTAACGCGTATCGTTCGCCAGGCTGATCGCCTCTGCCTCGCCGCTGAAAGACACAACCGAAAGGACAGGCCCGAACAATTCGGTTTCAAAGGACGGGGACGAGCCCCCGTCACAGTCCAGGATGGTCGGCGGATAATAGAAGCCCTCCCCGCCACGGACGATGCCGCCTGTCACGAGTTTCGCTCCGGCCTGTATCGATGCCTGAACCAGTTGATCGATATGGTCGCGCTGGCGCCCTGTACATAACGGGCCGACTTCCGTCGCCATATCCAGCGGCGCGCCGATCCGGATCGCTTCAGCCTTCTTCTTGAGGGCGCTGAGGAACGCGTCTTTAACGGAAGCCTCGACGATCAGGCGTGAACCCGCCACGCAGCTTTGTCCCGTCGCGGCGAAGATTCCGGCGACCTGGGCGTTGGCAGCGCTTTCCAGATCGGCGTCCGCGAACACGATGAACGGCGATTTTCCTCCGAGTTCAAGCGATGTGCTCGCAAGGTTCTCGGCAGAATTCCGAACCACATGGGCGGCTGTCGAAGGGCCACCCGTGAAGGCAATATGGGCGATGCCGGGATGGCGGGTGAGTTCGCTTCCGCATGACGGACCGAAGCCCGTGATGACGTTCACGACGCCTGCCGGAAAACCTGCTTCGTG
>DCDI01000110.1:0-558 GCA_002316345.1 Phyllobacteriaceae bacterium UBA1059
GTTTTGCCAGATCCGTGTCGCCGCTATCGAGTTGAAGCGTCGTCGTGAGCTGGCCGCGCAAGCCCTGCGCGATCTCTAGCATCTGATCGCCGCCGCTCGCGCGCACCATGATGCCGAGCGGGCCGAAGACCTCCTCGCCGAGTTCGGGATTGGCGAGGAACGTGTCGCCATCCGTTACGAAGAGGGCAGGGGCGGCTTCGCGGCCGGTGCCTTCGGCGGCATGGGCCTGGCGCACGGCATTGCTGCCGGCGATCCGTGCCGAACCGCGGCGGAACGCGTCGGCGATCCCTTTCGACAGCATCGGCTGTGCCTGCACGGCGCCGAGCGCCTCCGCCGCGTTTTTCTCGAAGCCCTCTGCAATCGCGTCAGGCACGACGATGATGCCGGGATTGGTGCAGAACTGGCCGACACCCATGGTCAGCGATGCCGCCCAATCCCGAGCGATCGTTTCACCGCGAGCCTTCGCGGCTTCCGGCAGCACGAACACGGGGTTGACCGAGCCAAGCTCGCCGAAGAACGGGATCGGCTCTTCGCGGCTGTTGGCAATGTCGAACAAGG
>DCDI01000110.1:573-29976 GCA_002316345.1 Phyllobacteriaceae bacterium UBA1059
GCGCCCCCGCCGCCCAGCGAGCCGGTAAAGCCGATTGCCTTGATCAGCGGATGGCGCACCAGCGCTTCGCCGGCCTCGTTGGTGTTGGATTGCACGAGCGAGAAGGTGCCGGGATGCTGGCCGGTCTTCTCGATCGCTTCCAGAATGGCTTCGGCTACGATCTCTGCCGTACCGGGGTGACCGGGATGCCCCTTCACCACAACCGGGCAGCCGGCTGCGAGCGCGGATGCCGTATCACCACCAGCCGTGGAGAAGGCGAGGGGGAAATTCGAGGCGCCGAACACGCCGACGGGGCCGATCGGCCGCTGAACCAGCTTGATTTCGGGGCGCGGCGCCGGCTTGCGGTCGGGCATTGCGAGATCATGCCGCTTGTCGAGATAAGCGCCGTCACGGATATGCCCGGCAAACAAGCGCAACTGGCCGGTCGTGCGCCCGCGTTCACCTTCCAGACGCCCGGCGGGCAAACCGCTTTCCCGCGTTCCGATGGCGGTAATGGCTGCGCCACGGGCTTCGATTGCATCGGCAATAGCTTCAAGGAACGCCGCGCGATTTTCCCGGCTGGACGATCCAAATACCCAGAACGCGTCTTCCGCAGCCTTAACGGCGCGGTCGATGTCGGCAGCCGTTCCCAGCGCAAAAGTCTGCGGCTCGCCCGAAACCGGATCGGACTGGAAGCTCTGCGATCCATCCACCCATTCCCCAGCTATCAGGTGGCGGCCGCGTGGCTTGAAGTTGTCAGACATGGTTCAGTCCTTTCCAGCGTCGAATGCGTGTTCGACTGGAGTTACATGTCGAAGGCGTCGACTGCAATGCGGCGGCCCAACATGAATGCATCGGCAACATGCACAAGCGGCGCAAGGTCTACGTCGATCGCACGCTCCGCAACCAGGGTGGCAAAGCGTGCATAGATGCCGTCATACTCGCTGTCGGCTTCTTGTATGACAACCTTCCCGTCGACCGTCATCTCGGCACCGCCGGAAGACAGCTTGAGCGTCCCGTCGTTTGTCAGGACGTCGATGTCCCAGGTCTGAGGCCCGGTCTGGCGCCAGTCGAAGTCGGCGGACACCGTCTCGCCGTTAGCGCCCGCAAACTGCAGCTGTGCTCCGATCGGCGCATCGCGTCCTTCCGGAAACTCCAGTTCGGCGGATGTCACGCGAACCGGATGCGGCACGATTTCGGTCAGGATCGACAGCGCGTTGATGCCAGGATCGAACACACCGAGCCCACCCGGCTGCCAAATCCATTCCTGGCCGGGATGCCAGCGACGCACATCTTCCTTCCAGGTGATGCGGGCGGATTGCACCTGTCGCTTTGCCAACCAGGCCTTGGCCGAAGGCACGGCAGCGGCATAGCGTGAATGCCAAGTGGCAAACAGCGCAACGCCCTTGTCACGCGCAGCCTCTACCAGCGCCTGAACTTCGGCGATCGTAGCCCCCGGCGGCTTTTCCAGCAGGACATGACGGCCGGCCTTGATCGCGGTCCAGGCCGCGTCGAAGCGGTTCTGCGGCGGCATGCACAGAGCGACAGCCGGAAGGTCCGGCCGCTGTTCAAGCAGTTCCTCGATCGTCGCAAAGTTCTCGACGCCTTCGACGCCTGAGTGCCGGCTGACCGTCGCAGCGAGGCGGAACGCGTCGTTCTTGGTGATCGACGGGACATGCTGGTCCCGCGCGATCTTTCCGACGCCGACGATAGCAATATCAGTGGCTGTCACGACCGACCGCCTTTCCGCGATTACCCCGCAGGAAGTCTAGATCCGCACCGGTGTCGGCACCCTGCACATGCTGCTGGTGCAGCCAGGCATAGCCGGACTCATACTGCTCGTGTTTGGGCTGCCAGGCAGCCAGACGATCAGCAAGTTCCGCGTTCGAAATGTCGAGATGCAGGCGGCGGTTCGGTACGTCGAGCTCGATGAAATCGCCGGTTTGCACCACCGCCAGGGGACCGCCGGCAGCGGCTTCCGGAGAGGTGTGGAGCACGACGGTACCATAGGCGGTGCCCGACATGCGCGCATCGGAAATGCGCACCATGTCGGTGATGCCTTTGCGCAGCACTTTGGGCGGCAGGCCCATATTGCCGACCTCGGCCATCCCAGGATATCCCTTCGGGCCGCAGTTCTTCATCACCATGACGCAGGTCTCGTCGATGTCGAGCGCCTCGTCGTTGATCTTCGCCTTATAGTCGTCGATGTCCTCGAACACCACGGCGCGGCCGCGATGCGTCAGCAGATGCGCTGAAGACGCGGACGGCTTCAGCACGGCACCCTTGGGCGCCAGATTGCCCTTGAGCACGACGATGCCACCGGATTGCGTCAGCGCCTTTTCAGCCGGACGAATGACGTCTTCGTCGTGATTGGTGACGTCCTTGACCTGGTCCCACATCGTTTCGCCCGAAACGGTCAGAGCGTCCTTGTGCAGCAGACCGGCTTCGCCCAGACGCTTGATGACGACGGGCAGCCCGCCGGCATAGAAGAACTCTTCCATCAGATATTTGCCGGATGGCATCAGGTTGACGATGGTCGGCACATCGCGCCCGCAACGGTCCCAATCCTCCAGCGTCAGGTCGATGCCGACGCGGCCGGCAATGGCCAGAAGGTGTATCACCGCATTGGTCGAGCCGCCGATCGCCGCATTGGTGCGGATGGCGTTCTCGAAGGCTTCCTTTTTCAGGACGTCGGACGGCTTCAAATCGTCCTTGACCATATCGACGATGCGCCGCCCAGACATCTGCGCCATCACGCGGCGGCGGCTGTCGACGGCGGGAATCGCGGCGTTGCCTGACAGAGCCATTCCCAGAGCTTCTGCCATCGACGCCATGGTCGATGCCGTGCCCATCGTGTTGCAGGAGCCGGCCGAGCGCGACATGGAGGCTTCGGCTTCGGAAAACTCCTCGGCCGTCATTTCGCCGGCCTTCACGGCTTCGGAAAAACGCCACAGATGCGTGCCGGAACCGACGCGTTCGCCGTTGTAATAACCGTTCAGCATCGGTCCGCCGGTCACCACGATAGACGGCATGTCGGTGGAAGCGGCAGCCATCAGCAGGCTTGGCGTGGTCTTGTCGCAGCCCACCAGCAGCACGCAGCCGTCCATCGGCTGGCCGCGGATCTGTTCTTCCACCGACATGGCCGCAAGGTTGCGGAACATCATCGCCGTCGGGCGGAAACCGGATTCGCTAGCCGAAAAGGCCGGCACTTCGACGGGAAAGCCGCCCGCTTCATACACGCCGCGTTTCACGGATTCCGCGAGCACGTTCAAATGCGCGTTGCACGGCGTCAGCTCGGACCATGTGTTCATGATGCCGATCACCGGACGGCCATCGAACAGGTCGTGCGGGAAGCCCTGGTTCTTCATCCAGCCGCGATGATAGATCTGGTCGCGGCCCGTGCCGCCAAACCACTCCTGCGAGCGGAGTTTACGCGGCCATGTGGCCTTGGTGAACGCCATGGAAGACGCTCCTTTCCCTGCAATCAAAGAGTTTGAACGGCAACGCGCGAAGCGGCCGGCGTGAAGCCGTCGATCGCCAGACCGTTGCGCAAGGGCAGGCCGAACTCGGCCGCCTCGATCTCGAACTGGTCGCCCGGTGCCGTGCGGATGCCGTCGGCAAACGACAGCGTCGCGGTGCCGAACATATGCACATGCACGTCGCCCGGCTGGCGGAACACGCGATATTTGAAGTGGTGATGTTCCAGATTGGCGATCGAATGCGACATGTTCGCTTCGCCCGAAAGGAACGGCTTTTCGAAGATCACCTCGCCACCGCGACGGATGCGCGACGTGCCACGCACATCTTCCGGCAGCGCGCCGATGCGGATTTCCGGGCCGAACGAGGCCGGCCGCAGCTTGGAATGGGCGAGATAAAGGTAGTTCACCCGCTCCATGACGTGGTCGGAAAATTCGTTCGACAAGGCGAAGCCCAGCCGGAACGGCGTCCCGTCATCGCCGATCACATAGATGCCCGCCAGCTCCGGCTCTTCGCCGGCATCATCGGCGAAAGCGGGGGAGGGGAGGTCGGCGCCGGGTGCAACGAGGCTGGCGCCGTTGCCCTTGTAGAACCATTCCGGCTGAACGCCGACACCCTCACCGGCAGGTTTGCCGTTCTCCAACCCCATGCGGAACATCTTCATGGAATCGGTCAGCACCTCTTCCGCGCCCGATACTTTCGCATGCATGGCATTGCGGGTCGCCGCCGAACCGAGATGCGTCAGGCCGGTGCCGGTGAGATGAAGATGCGCGGGATCGGGGTGATGGATCGGCGACAGGAGCCGATTTTCTTCATAGGCCTGTTCGAGGTCGACCGCGCTGCCAAAGCCAAGGCTGCCGATATGGGCGGCCAGGCTCTTGCCGTTGCGGGCGCAGTCGAGGGCCAGCGCATAAACGCTCTGTGCACCCCGGACTTCATAGGCTTCCTTGCCTTCACGCGCGACCACGGCGAGCGCGCCATCCGGCTTCTTGATCTGCGACAGCAGCATCGGTGCGCTCCTCAGGCCTTATTGCGGTTGTAAACGTCGAAGGAAACGGCAGCGAGAAGGACGAGACCCTTCACGAGCTGCTGGTAGTCGATGCTGAGCTGCATGGCGCTCTGCATGCCCATGTTCAGCGCGCCCATGATGAAGGCGCCGATGACCGCGCCCGTCACCTTGCCGACGCCGCCATAGGCCGACGCGCCGCCGATGAAGCAGGCGGCGATGGCGTCGAGCTCGAACATGTTGCCCGCGGCCGGCTGGGCGCCGTTGGAACGGGACGAGTAGATCGCACCCGCGACACCGGCCAGGAAGCCCATGTTGACGAAGATCCAGAAGTTGACCTGCTTGACCTTCACGCCGGACAGCTGCGCGGCCGACAGGTTGCCACCGATCGCGTAGACGTGCCGCCCGAACACGGTGCGGTTGGTGACCGTGTTGTAGATCAGGATCAGCACGGCCAGGATGATCAGCACGATCGGCAGGCCGCGGGAGTGCGCGAGCTGCCACGCGAAGGCCATGACGACCGCCGCGACGAGGACGATCCGCAGGATGAACAGCGGCATGGCCTCGACGGACTGCTGGTAGCGGATGCGCCCGGCGCGNNGACCGGCGATTGCGGCAAGCACGCCCATATTGACGAAAGCCAGGAACACGATGCGCTCGGTCTTCACGCCCGAAAGCTTGGCAGCCTTTTCGTTGCCGCCAACGGCATAAACGCGGCGGCCGACGGTCGTGCGGCTGGTCACGAAGGCATAGATCGCGATCAACAGCGCCATCAGGATGAGCACGTTGGGCAGGCCGCGATTGGTGGACAGCAGATAGCCCATGTAGAGGATCGCAGCGGCGACAATGGCAACGCGTCCGAAGAAGAAGGATTGCGGCTCATGCGCCGTACCGAGCGCATTCTGGCGCGAGCGCTTGCGAAAGGCGAAAAGGAGGAAGCCGACGGCCAGCACGACCGCGATGATCATCGTCGTGGAATTGGCAAGGCCGAGAACCGGTGCGAGATCGGGGATCGTGCCGGTGGAAAGAGCACGCAGGGAGGGCGGGATCGGCGAGATCGAGGATGACGAACCGAGCGTCATGAAGGTCAAGCCGCGGAACACCAGCATGCCCGCAAGCGTCACGATAAAGGATGGGATACGCAGGTAAGCGACGAAGTAGCCCTGCGTGGCCCCGATCGCGGCGCCAACGCACAAGCAAACCAGAACTGCGAACGCCACCGGCAGGTCGTAAAGCACCATCAAAACGGCGCCAACCGCGCCGATAAAGCCCACCACCGAGCCTACCGACAGATCGATATGGCCGGTGATGATGATCATCAGCATGCCGATCGCCATGATGATCACGTAGCTGTTCTGCAGGAACAGGTTGGTCAGGTTCGAAGCCGATACGAAGGTCGGTCGGCCGGTCACTGCCGAATAAACGGCAAAGAACAGGATGATCGCCACCAGCGCGACGAGCATGCCGTATTCGCGCAGATGGTCCTTGAAGTAGTCGAGGCTCCTGGTTTCCGTTGCTTTCACAACAGGCGCGTCGATCGTGTTCGTGCTCATGCGGCGCTCCTTCCTGCGGTGCGGATGATGGCGCGCATGATGCTTTCCTGCGTCGCCTCTCCCCGCGCCATTTCGGCCACGAAGCGGCCTTCGTTCATGACGTAGATGCGGTCGCACATTCCCAGCAATTCCGGCATTTCCGACGAAATCATCAGGATGCCTTTGCCTTCGGATGCGAGCCGCTCGATGATGGAATAGATCTCGAACTTGGCGCCGACATCGATGCCGCGCGTCGGCTCATCGAGGATCAGCAGTTCGGGATCCGAGAACAGCCATTTCGACAGAACCACCTTCTGCTGGTTGCCGCCGGACAGGTTCAGGGTCTTGTGGAAGATGTCCGACGAGCGGATACGCAGATTGGTGCGATAATCTTCGGCAACGGAGCGTTCCCGCTCGGCATCGATCACGCCGCTTTTGGCAATTTCGGGAAGGTTGGCGAGCGAAACATTCTGGCGGATATCGTCTTCGAGCAGCAGGCCATACTGCTTGCGGTCCTCGGTGACGTAAGCCAGCCCCGTATCGATCGCCTTGGTGATCGTCGAGACATCCACCGGCTTGCCATGCATGGAGGCTTCGCCCGACACGTTGCGCCCGTAGGAGCGTCCGAAGATGCTCATCGCAAGTTCTGTGCGGCCGGCGCCCATCAGGCCGGCAATGCCGACGATCTCGCCCTTGCGCACGTTGAAGGACACGTCCTTCACGATGTGGCGCTGTGTATTCAGGTGGTGATAGGCATTCCAGCCTTTCACCTCGAACAGCACCTCGCCAATATCAGGCTGGCGTGGCGGATAACGGTCGTCGAGCTGGCGGCCGACCATGTCGCGGATGATACGGTCTTCGCTGACGCCGTTCTTGGCATCGAGCGTGGAAACGGTAGAGCCGTCGCGAAGAACCGTAATGGAATCGGCGACACGCGAAATCTCGTTCAGCTTATGACTGATCATGATCGAGGTCATGCCCTCGGCCTTGAACGCCAGCAGAAGATCGAGTAGCGCCTGGCTGTCGCGCTCGTTCAAGCTGGCGGTCGGCTCGTCGAGGATCAGCAGCCGGACCTTCTTCGACAGCGCCTTAGCGATTTCCACCAGTTGCTGCTTGCCGACGCCCATGTCCTTGATGAGCGTGGTCGGCGGCTCGGACAGGCCGACTTGGTCAAGCAGCTTTTCGGAACGGCGGAAGGCTTCGGGCCAATCGATTACGCCGAAGCGCGAGATCTCGTTGCCGAGGAAGATGTTCTCGGCGATCGACAGAAGCGGCACCAAGGCCAGCTCCTGATGGATGATGATGATGCCGGCATGTTCGCTGTCGCGAATGCCGCGAAAGGCCTGAACCTTTCCGTCGTAAACAATGTCGCCTTCATAGGAACCGTGCGGGTAAACGCCCGACAGAACCTTCATCAGCGTGGATTTGCCGGCGCCGTTTTCACCGCAGATGGCGTGGATTTCGCCCTGTTGAACCGTGAGGTTGACGTTGTCCAAGGCGCGAACGCCGGGAAACGTCTTGGTGATGCCGCGCATCTCGAGGATCGGTGCCAAAGCGCGCTCCCGCAGGCGTGAGGGATCGTGGACGGCCTTGAGCGGCCGCCCGGCATGAAGAGCGGGGCGCAGGTAACGCCCCGCAGGATCAAAGGATCAAGGCTTGATCTGGTCGGCCGTGTAGTAGCCGCTGTCGACCAGAACCGGCGCGATGTTGTCCTTGGTCACCAGAACCGGCTTCAGCAGGTAGGACGGAACGACCTTCTCGCCATTGTCGTAGGTCTTGGTGTCGTTGACCTCAGGCTCCTTCTTCTGGCCAACGGCGTCAATCATGTTGACCGTGACCTTTGCGAGCTCGCGAGTGTCCTTGAAGATCGTGGAATACTGCTGGCCGTTCTGGATCGACTTGACCGAAGGCACTTCCGCGTCCTGGCCGGACACGATCGGCATCGGCTTGTCGCCCTGGCCGTAACCCACTGCGCTCAGCGCCGAGATGATGCCGATCGACAGGCCGTCATAAGGCGACAGCACGGCATTCACGGTCTTGTCGCCGTAATAGGACGACAGCAGGTTGTCCATGCGCGCCTGTGCAACAGCCGGATCCCAGCGCAGCGTGCCGACCTTCTCCATGCCGGTTTCGCCCGACACGACCACCAGCTTGCCCTGGTCGATGTAAGGCTGCAGCACGCTCATGGCGCCGTTGTAGAAGAAGAAGGCGTTGTTGTCGTCTGGCGAGCCACCGAACAGCTCGATGTTGAACGGACCGGCTTCGGTGTCGAGCTTCAGGCCTTGAACGATCGACTGCGCCTGCAGCACGCCGACCTGCTGGTTGTCGAAGGTGGTGTAGTAATCGACATTTGGCGAATTGCGGATCAGGCGGTCATAGGCGATGACCTTGATGCCCTTGGAATGGGCCTGTTCCAGCACGTCCGTCAGCGTGGTGCCGTCGATCGATGCGATCACCAGCGTCTGAACGCCGGCAGCCACCATGTTTTCCAGCTGGCTGATCTGCGTCGGGATGTCATCCTCGGCATATTGCAGATCGGTCTTGTAGCCGCGTTCCTGCAGCTGCTTGACCATGTTGTCGCCATCGGCGATCCAACGGGCCGAAGCCTTGGTCGGCATCAAAACGCCGACGGTGCCCTTTTCCTGCGCAAAGGCAGATCCGCTCAGCACGGTGGCGGTGAGCAGGGTTGCCGCGAGGGCGGCTTTCAAAAATCGCATGTGGTCCTCCCAGGGATCCGTTTGACGCAGACCAGACGATGCCGCGTACAAGCGTGCGAACGTCTCCACCCGATCTCCCAATCGGTGTGAGGCATGGGTAGTGGCGGATCGGTATGCCGGTCAATTCAGAATGATGCTGTGCGATATAACACTTTTGGTATATCGTTTGATGATGATCAGTTCGGCATCCTCGTCAAATCCCGGCTCCATCCGCGATCGCCTGATCCGTCGCGGCTTGAAGCTCACCCATCTGCGCCTGCTCGCGGTGCTCAATGAAACCGGCCAGATCCGCGCCGCGGCGACCAAGCTTGCCATGACCCAACCTGCCGCGTCGCGCCTCCTGGCTGAGCTCGACACGATCACCGGGGCCAAGCTTTACCAGCGCCATCCGCGCGGCGTGGTGCTCACACCTTTCGGCCTTAAGCTTGCCGACTGGGCCGGCAAGATCCTCAGAGACCTCGATGCGGCGGACCGCGAAATCGGCGAAATGGAAGCCGGCCAAAGCGGCTTCGTGTCCATCGGTTCGGTAACAGGCCCCGCACTCGATCTGGTCCTGCCGGTGCTGCGCCAAACGCGCGTCACCCATCCCAACATCGCCAGCAATATCTTTGTGGATACCAGCGACAAGCTGGCCGAGCTGCTCCTCAGCGAACGCCTCGACTTCTTTGTCGGCCGCATTCCCCCCGATGTCGATCACGGGCGCTTCGCTGCCCGCCCGGTGGGACCTGAGCCGATGAGCCTGATCGTGCGCCAGGATCATCCGCTGATCCGAACAGGCAGCACCTCGCTGGCCGACTGCGTGGAATATGACTGGGTGCTGCAAGCGCCGGGCGGTCTCCTGCGCAGAACGGTGGAAACCTACATCCTGAGCAAGGGTCTGTCCTTGCCGCACCGCGTTTTCAGCACCTCGTCGACTCTGATGACCCTGGCGATCATCTCGCAGTCGAACGCGATCGCCGCCTTGTCCGAGGCAGTGGCAAACTTCTTTTCCAAAGCCGATGGCTTGAACGCACGCATCGCGACCCTGCCGGCAGCGCCCGATCTCGCTGTCTCACCTTATTCGCTGCTACGATCTAAGGATCGGCCCCTGTCGCCGGCCTCGCAGACCATCTGGGACCTTGTGGAAGACCGGCTGCAAGCAAGCCAAACGCAGGATCAGGTCCCCCGTTTACAAAAGTAATATAGTATGATTTTTCTTCTCCTCAGGGCAGCAGCCCTTCTCGTGGAGGAGAAACATGATCAGCAAAATCGTATTCGGCGCGAGCCTTCTCGCGTCGGTGAGCCTTTTGTCGTCCGCAGCCATGGCACAGACCATCGGCTTCTCGCAGATCGGTTCGGAATCGGGCTGGCGCGCGGCTGAAACCACGCTCACCAAGATGGAAGCCGAAAAGCGCGGCATCGACCTCAAATTTGCCGATGCTCAGCAGAAACAGGAAAACCAGATCAAGGCGCTGCGCTCCTTCATCGCGCAGGGCGTCGATGCCATCTTGATCGCGCCGGTGGTCGAGACCGGCTGGGATGCTGTGCTGGAAGAAGCCAAGGAAGCCGAAATTCCGGTGATCCTGCTCGACCGGACAGTGGATTCCAACAAGGACCTTTATCTTACCGGCATTGGCTCGGATCTCGAGCACGAGGGCAAGGTCGCCGGCGACTGGCTGGTGAAGGATGTCGGCGACAAGTCGTGCAACGTGGTGGAGCTGCAGGGCACGACGGGCTCTTCGCCGGCCATCAAGCGCAAGGCCGGCTTCGAGGCGGCCATCAAGGGTCACGACAACATCAAGATTACCCGCAGCCAGACCGGTGACTTCACCCGTGCCAAGGGCAAGGAAGTCATGGAAAGCTTCCTGAAGGCGGAAGGCGGCGGCAAGACCATCTGCGCGCTTTACGCCCATAATGACGACATGGCCGTCGGCGCCATCCAGGCGATCAAGGAAGCAGGCTTGAAGCCCGGCACCGACATCAAGGTCGTGTCGATCGACGGCGTGCCGGATATCTTCCAGGCCATGATCGCCGGCGAAGCCAATGCGTCCGTTGAGCTGACCCCGAACATGGCCGGCCCCGCCTTCGATGCGCTCAAGGCCTATATGGACGACAAGAAAGAGCCGCCGAAGTTCATCCAGACAGAGTCCAAGCTCTACACCCAGGCCGACGATCCGAAGGCCGTTTATGAGCAGAAGAAGGGCCTCGGCTACTAAGCCGACGCTCTCGCTGCCGGCGCATCGTCGGGCAGCGCGCTCAACCCCTCCGCCGCGCTTGATCGCGGCGGATATCGGCTTGTGACCTTCCAAGGAACGACCTGAATGCTCGACCCGACCCCCGGTCGCGTCCCGCTTTTGCGCGCGGCGGCCGTGTCCAAGAGTTTCCCCGGCACGAAAGCGCTCGACGGTGTAGATTTCACCCTGCGCGCCGGCGAAGTGCATGCGCTTCTCGGTGAAAACGGCGCCGGCAAATCCACGCTGGTGAAATGCCTGACCGGCGCTTATCGCCGCGACGGTGGCGAGATCCAGCTCGATGGCGTCACGATCGATCCGCGCGACACGCAGGATGCACAACGGCTTGGCATCGGCACAGTCTATCAGGAGGTCAACCTCCTCACCAATCTCACGGTCGCCGAGAACCTCTTCCTCGGCCATCAGCCGACTTGGCTCGGTTTGGTTTCCACCCGCCGCATGAATAGGGAAGCGCGAGCACTAGTCGGGCAATATGGTCTCGACATTGATGTGACGCGCAGCCTCGGCAGCTATTCCGTCGCCATCCAGCAGATCGTTGCCATCGCCCGCGCCGTCAGGCTTTCCGGCAAGGTGCTGATCCTCGACGAACCAACCGCCAGCCTTGATGCGCATGAGGTCGATGTCCTGTTCGATGCCATCAGCGGCTTGAAGCAACGCGGCCTCGGCATCGTCTTCATTTCGCATTTCCTCGACCAAGTCTTTCGCATCACCGACCGCATCACGGTTCTGCGCAACGGAAAGCTGGTGGGCACGGAAGACACCGCCTCGCTCGACCGCCTGCGCCGGGTCAACATGATGCTCGGCCGAGAACTCGCCGAAGAAACACGCCGCACCGGCAAGTCGGGCATGCGCTATGACGCCGAGCCTCGTTTGAGTTTTTCAGGCTTCGGTCGGCGCGGCCGCATCGCACCCTTCGACCCCCCCCTGGGCCGTGGGGCGGGGGGGGGGGGGGNNCTGCTCGGCTCCGGCCGCACCGAAACGGCGGAGGTGCTGTTCGGCGTTTACCCGCATGACAGCGGCACGGCCGCGAAGGAGGGCAGAGCGCTTTCCCTTGGCTCTACTCGTGCCGCGGTAGCCGCCGGCTTCGGCTTCCTTCCCGAAGATCGCAAGACCGACGGCATCATCGGCGAGCTTTCAATCCGCGAAAACATCGCACTGGCACTGCAAGCCCGGATCGGCTGGGCTCGTCCGCTTTCCGCCAAACGGCAGCGCGCAATGGCGGACGATTTCATCCGCCGTTTGGACATCCGCACGTCCGACGCCGAAAAACCGGTCGGACAGCTCTCCGGCGGCAATCAGCAAAAGGTCATGCTCGCCCGCTGGCTTGCCACTAATCCCGAATTCCTGATCCTTGATGAACCGACGCGCGGCATCGATGTCGGTGCCCATGCCGAAATCATCCGCCTGATCGAAGAACTTTGCGAAGGCGGCATGTCGCTGCTCGTCATCTCCTCCGAACTGGAAGAGCTCGTCGTTTACAGCCACCGCGTGATCGTGGTGCGTGATCGCGCCCATGTCGCCGAACTCGTCGGCGAAGACATCACCACGACGCGCATCGTCAACGCCATCGCCGGAACGCCTGATAGCGAGGAGGCCGCAGCATGAGCGCGGTTAAACGCCTGGCGCAACGCCTTCTACCGCAGATCATCGCGCTGGCCGCCGTTCTCGGCCTGATCGCCGTGGTGTTTTCCGGCTTCTTCGACATCAGCTTCGCCAATGGCCGTCTTTACGGCAGCCCGATCGACATCCTCAATCGCGGCGCGCCAGTCGCCTTGCTGGCAATCGGCATGACCCTGGTCATCGCCACCGGCGGCATCGACCTCTCGGTCGGCGCCGTTATGGCGATCTGCGGTGCGCTGGCCGCGTCCTGCATCACTCAAGGCTACGGATTGCCGGCAACGATCGCCATCAGTCTTGCAGCCGGCCTCGCCTGCGGTCTGTGGAACGGTATCCTCGTCGCTGTTCTTCGCATCCAGCCGATCGTCGCGACGCTCATCCTGATGGTGGCCGGTCGCGGCATCGCGCAGCTCGTAACGCAAGGCGCGATTCTCACCTTCAACGATGAAAGCCTGATCTTCCTGGGTTCCGGCAGTTTCCTTGGCCTGCCGATGCCGGTCATCCTTTGGCTGGCCATGGGTGCCCTCGTCACGCTGCTTGTCCGGCGCAGCGCCCTTGGTCTGCTGATCGAAGCGGTGGGCATCAACCAGCGCGCGTCCATGCTATCGGGCATCAATGCGCGCGTGCTTCTGATTGCCGTTTACATGACCTCCGGCCTTTGTGCGGCTCTCGCCGGCATCATCGTTGCCGCCGACATCCGCGGTGCCGACGCCAACAATGCCGGCCTCTGGCTGGAACTCGACGCCATTCTCGCTGTGGTGATCGGCGGCACCTCACTGCTTGGCGGCCGCTTCTCGCTGATTGCCTCGTTGATCGGCGCGATGATCATTCAGGCTGTCAACACCGGCATTCTTCTGTCCGGCTTCCCGCCCGAGTTCAACCTGGTAATCAAGGCGGTGATCATCCTGATCATCCTTGTCGTCCAATCACCTGCCATCCAGATCATGATGACCTTCTTCACAACAAGGAGGCCGGCGCGATGAATGCCCGCACGCTGCCCCTCGTCGCCACGGTGCTGATCTTCATCGTCGCCTATGCCCTCTGCTATCTCCAGTTCCCGGCGATCCTTTCGACCCGCGTCGTCGGCAACCTGCTGACCGACAACGCTTTCCTCGGCATCGTTGCCGTCGGCATGACCTTCGTCATCATTTCGGGTGGCATCGACCTTTCCGTCGGCTCGGTTATTGCCTTTTCCGGTGTGTTCATCGCGGTCCTGCTGCGCGATACCGGTCTTGGACCATGGCCGATCTTTGCGCTGCTCCTCATCATCACGACTTTGTTCGGCGCGGCTATGGGCGCCACGATCCACTTTCTGCAGATGCCGCCCTTTATCGTCACCCTGGCAGGCATGTTTCTGGCGCGCGGCATGGCTTACGTCCTGTCGATCGACAGCGTGCCGATCAGCGATGAAACGATTAGCGCTTTACAGCGCATCTACTGGCTGCTGCCGGGCAAAGGACGCCTGACACTGGTCGGCGGCTTGATGCTAATTGTCGTTCTCGTCGGTATCGTCGTTGCGCATCGCACCCGCTTCGGCACCAACATCTATGCGCTGGGCGGCGGAGCCCAGACCGCGCGGCTGATGGGCGTACCGGTCGCCCGCACCACGATCCAGGTTTATGCCCTGTCCGGCTTCCTCGCAGGCCTTTCGGGCATCGTCTTTGCCATCTATACCTCCGCCGGCTATTCGCTGGCCACGGTGGGCGTCGAGCTCGACGCGATCGCCGCCGTGGTGATCGGCGGCACGCTGCTGACGGGCGGCAGCGGTTTGGTCGCGGGCACGCTGATCGGCGTGCTGATCATGGGTCTGATCCAGACCTACATCACCTTCGACGGCTCGCTGTCGAGCTGGTGGACCAAGATCGCGATCGGCATGCTGCTGCTGGGCTTCATCGTGCTGCAAAAGGCGCTGGTCTGGGCAGGCGGACGCCGTGCGGAGGCCGCGTCGGGGAAGGGTTGAACGGGGTATGATGCTGAAGACCGCGATTTCCGGGGGCGTCACGCGCAACAGTCATGCGCGGGTGGTCGACGAACTCGGCAAGGCGATTGTCGGCGGCACCTATTCCACGGGCACCGTGCTTCCCGGCGATGCGGAACTGGCTGAGCGCTTCGACGTCTCGCGCACCGTCTTACGCGAAGCCATGAAGACACTAACGGCTAAGGGGCTGGTCGTTCCGAAGGCCCGCATCGGCACCCGGGTGACCGAGCGCTCGACCTGGAACCTGTTCGACGGCGATGTGCTGATCTGGCATCTGGAAAGCGGAATCGACCCGGAATTTATCGGAAATCTTGCCGAAATGCGCCTGAGTTTCGAGCCTTTTGCGGCCGATTTGGCCGCAAAACGGGCGAGTCCTTCCGAAATTTCCCGGCTTTATGCCTGTGTTGAAGCCATGGAAACGGCCGACGCGATGGACAGCTTCGCCTTCGCCGACCTCAACTTTCACCTCACACTTCTCGACATTTCGAAGAACCCGTTCATGTTTTCGGTCGGCTCGCTGATCGAAGCCGCCCTCGTCACCAGCTTCCGCCTGAGCTCGCCCTATGGCGAACCCCGCCGGCAGCAAGCCACCTCCGAAGCCCACCGCGCCATCGTCGACGCCATCGCCAGCGGCAATGGAAGTCAAGCGGCGTCGGCCATGCAGGCCGTGATCATCGACGGCCGCGATCGTATTTCGGGAGAGGTGGCGGGTCCGTAACGTTCTCAGGCGAGCACGCGGAAGAACGGCTCCATACGCTGGCAGGACGCATCGATATGCGCCTGCATTGCCGAGCGTGCATGTTCCGCATCGCCATCCGCGATTGCTCGGCTGATCAGGAGATGCTCCTTGACCGCCTCTTCCGCGACAGCCGTGTGGTGGCGCAGGCGGAAGAGGTGCATGTGGGCGTAAAGACGCTCCAACGTTTCGGCAATGATGGCGTTGCCGCAGGCCGCTGCGATGAGCGCATGGAACTGCCCGTCCAGCTGGGCGAAGCGGCCGTAATTGGCCAGCGTGTCGCCTTTCGTCAGCGCTTCCATGTCTGAACAAAGCCGAGCCAAGTCCTTCTTCTGCGCTGGTGTCATCCGGCCTGCGGCTAAAGCCGCGGCTTCCGGCTCGATCAGTCGGCGCATGGCATAGGTGTCGCGGAACTGCGCACCACTCGGCATGGGCGCCGCGCTGTAGCCCGAGTTGAACTTCTTGGCGACCAGCCCTTCCGCTTCCAGCCGGATCAGAGCCGCGCGTACCGGTGTCTGCGACACGCCGAAGTGCCTCGCCAGAGCATCCACCGACATCCGCTCGCCCGGTGGAATGCGCAGGGCGATAAGGTCTGAAAGCAGCGCGCCATACACATCCTCACCGATGGAGTGCCGGGAAGGAAGTGTCGAAGCGGTCAAACCGGGAGCTGAAGAGGGAGCCGAAGCAAGAGCGTTCATAGACACAGCATACGGCCTTGCATCATCAAATACGATCCGATATTAAATCCGATATCGTATCGGATTTTGAAGACGATTGCGCTGCGAGGAGTGCTGATGGTCTTCGATCATGCCGGGAGGGAGGTCCCATCATGCGGAATGACTACGGGGTCACACGCGCGCCGAGCCAGCTTCTGTTCGGTGTCGGCCAACGTCGCGCCCTCGGCCGGGTGGCGTCAGCTTTGGGGCGGAGCGTCCTTCTTTGCACCGACAAACGCATTGCCGAACTGCCCTTGCTTGCCGAGATCATCGCAGATCTAAAGGCCTTCGACCTGAACGTCGCTGTGTTCGACGCCACCGAACCGGAGCTGCCGCTGCACGGCATCGAGCAATGCGTTGAAGCTTATGCGGACTTCAAGCCGGATGTCGTGATCGGCCTTGGAGGCGGCAGTTGCCTGGATCTGGCGAAGTTGGTCAGCCTCTTGCTCAGCCACCCCGGCCGCTTGTCGGACTACTACGGCGAATACAAGGTCCCGGGTCCGATCCGCCCGGTCATCGCCGTGCCGACGACCTCCGGCACGGGCTCGGAAGTCACGCCGGTCGCGGTTCTGGCCGATCCTGATCGTGCCATGAAGGTCGGCATTTCCAGTCCTTACCTCATTCCGCATACGGCGATCTGCGATCCCGAACTGACTTTGTCCTGCCCGCCGGGTTTGACCGCGATCTCCGGTGCCGATGCTTTAGCGCACGCGATCGAAGCCTTTGCGGCCGTTGCCAGGAAGGCCGAGCCGGATCTCGCCATGACCCGCGTCTTTGTCGGCAAGAACGGACTTAGCGATCATTACGCCTTGCAGGCAATCAAGCTGATCTTCGAGCATCTGGAGCAAGCGGTGGCACAAGGTGATGACCTTAACGCCCGCTCCGCCGTGATGCTGGCCTCGACCTATGCGGGTCTGGCTTTCGGCAGCGCCGGCACGGCGGCTGCGCACGCCATCCAATATCCGGTCGGCGCGCGCACCCACACAGCGCATGGGCTGGGTGTCGGCGTTCTTCTGCCGCACACGATGGATTTCAACCTGTGCGACGCTGCTGCCGACTACGCCGAAATCGCCCGCGCGATCGGCGCAGCTTCCAGCACGGACGCGGACGAGCATGCAGCGAAGGCTGCGATCGAAGCGGTGCGGTCACTGTTCGGGAGCATCGGCATCCCGTCGAACCTGCGCGCGATCGGTGTCGAAGAGGCCGATCTGTCGGCGATGGCTGATCTCGCGATGAACGCCGCTCGCCTGGTCGAGAACAACCCCGCCGCGCTCAACCCCACCGCCATTCGCTCGATCCTCGACCGCGCGCTTTGAAGCCTTCGACCGTCACCCTTCTGAAAAGAGCTGAGACACGATGACAAATCATCCGACAGACCTCTTCATCAACGGCGCCTGGGCTCAAGGCTCATCGGAAAAGCGGATCGCCGTAATCAATCCCTCCGACGGCACGGTTCTCGACCATGTCGCGGATGCCGATGTCGGCGATGCGATAGCGGCGGTGGATGCGGCAGCGGCCGCCCTGCCGGCTTGGGCGAAAACGCCGGCACGGCAGCGGTCCGAAATCCTGCGGCGCTGTTACGAGCTGATGATGCGCGACAGCGAGGATCTGGCCCGTCTGATTTCACTTGAAAACGGCAAGGCCTTGAAGGATGCGCGTGGCGAGGTCGCCTATGCCGCCGAGTTCTTCCGCTGGTTCGCGGAAGAAGCGGTGCGCATCAATGGCGATCTATCCGCTGCCCCTTCTGGCACGAACCGCATCCTCGTGCAGTATCAGCCGATCGGCGTGTCCTTGCTGATCACGCCATGGAACTTCCCGGCCGCCATGGCGACCCGCAAGATCGCCCCAGCGCTGGCGGCAGGCTGCACCTGCGTGCTGAAGCCTGCAACGGAAACACCGCTGACGGCCTATGCCGTTGCCAAGCTTCTGGCGGAAGCCGGCGTTCCCGATGGCGTGGTCAACGTCATCACGTCAAGCAAGACGTCCGCGGTAGTTAATGCGATGCTGGAAGATCCACGCGTGCGAAAGCTGTCCTTTACGGGCTCGACGGAAGTGGGACGCATCCTACTGCGCAAGGCTGCAGACCAGATCATCCACTGCTCGATGGAACTTGGCGGCAACGCACCCTTCGTTGTGTTCGACGACGCCGATCTCGATAGGGCAGTCGATGGAGCGATGATCGCCAAGATGCGTAATGGCGGCGAAGCCTGCACGGCGGCCAACCGGCTTTACGCCCAGCGAGGCATTGCCGAGGCCTTTGCATCCAGACTGGCGGAGCGCATGGCCGCGATGAAGGTGGGTGCCGGTGTGGAACCGACCACCGACTGCGGCCCGCTGGTCAATGCGGCTGCCGTGAGTAAGATCACCGAACTGGTCGGAGACGCGGTCGCGAAAGGCGGCCGCGCCTTGTGCGGGGGCAAGCGGGATGAGGGCGTCGGTTTCTTCTATCCGCCGACCGTGCTGGTTGATGTGCCGCCGCATGCCAAGATGGCGCATGAGGAGATTTTTGGGCCGGTGGCGCCGGTCTACGTCTTCGACACCGAAGATGAGGCCGTGAAGCTTGCCAACGACACGGAATACGGCCTCGTCGCTTACGTCTATACGCGCGATCTCGCGAGGGGATTGCGGGTCAGCGAACGGATCGAGGCGGGCATGGTGGCGCTCAATCGCGGCCTTGTGTCAGATCCCGCCGCACCCTTCGGTGGCGTCAAGCAAAGCGGTTTGGGACGCGAAGGTGCCCATCACGGCATGCTCGAATTCATGGAAGCGAAGTACATAGCGGCCGAGTGGTAGCGTGGAACAGGCAGAACAGCGGCTACTTGCGTGCCCGATAGCCCAGATTGGCGGAGATCTTATCAGCCGCTGCCAGCACGGCGCGGACCTGGTCGAGGCTTGGATCGGGCGCGATGTGCTGCACGGAATCGTTGATGGCGATCGCCCCGACAAACCCGCCCAGCGCATCGAAGATGGGTGCGGCGACGGCGTTCAGCCCGACCATGGCTTCATTCGGTCCGGTGGCCCAGCGACGCTTGCGCACGGCATCGACCTCCGCCTGCAACTGATCGGCATCTGTGACGGTGTAGGGGGTATGCATATCCAGCCCTTCGGACAGGATGCGCGGAAGAAGCAGCCGGTCGCCGAAGGCAAGCGTGACCTTGCCCTGGGCGCTGGCGTGGTAATGGAGAAGCGAGCCGGGCTTGACGTGGATCTCGATGTTGGAGCGGCTCGGCACGATTAAGAGGATGCGCACGCCGTCCGGTTCCGGCTGGCTGATGGCCACGGCATGGCCGGCCTGGTCGCGGAGCTCGCGGGCGACTTCGCGGGCCGCGGTTGCCAGTTCGAAGCTTTCGCTGACGGCTTGGCCCAATGACATCAGCCGCGCGCTGATCGAATAGCGCTCGGTTTCCTCGTTGCGGATGAGGTAGCCGGCCGACACCAGCGTTTGCAGGTGGCGGTGGATGCGGCTCTTGGTGGTGTTGAAGGCACGCGCCATTTCCGACACGCCGACCGAGGTCTGGCCTCGGGCGACATATTCCAGGATTTCCAGCGCAAACTCGACCGCCTGGATCGAACCGCCTTTGGGTGCCTCATTCATGCTTTGACCGTTTCCGACCCTTCTCGTGCCGCGAACCGGCCGGTGCGGGCTTTGGGCAGATAGACTGCCATTTTCGTTCTGGAGCAAGGCTGCCGCACTGCGACAACCTCGCCGATGTCAGCTGAGCGAGGCCGGTGCAGGATATTCGTCGGCGTTCAGCACCCAACCCTGGTTGGAAAAATCCGTGCGGGGCGGGGAGAAGATGTCGACCAGCTGGTTAAGCCCTTCGTCCATGCCGCGCGAGGTGTGGATCGCGGGCGGCGGGATCACGGTCAGCGACGGCGACTTCACCAGCGCATGCTCGTCATCGCGCCAGGCGTTGAGGTTGGTTGTCCAGGGCCAGCGCAGGTGATGGGTGTAAGTGCCGTCGAGGGCGAGCGATCCTTGTTCGAAATCGTCGTGATGATGCGGAGAGAGTTTCGCGATGTCGCGCGGACCGTGCTGCTCATCGAGGTAGTTCACCATCAGCGTGGTGCAGCGGAATATGCGTCCGAATCGGCCCGGGCTTGGCGGCACGTCGAGGCTGTATGCGCGGATGCGGAAGCCGCCGACCGGATCGGGCCAAGGCTCGAGCAGGGTCACATTCGGATGCTGCTCAGTGTAAGACTCGGCATTGGCGCAAAGCGCGTTGAGATCGTCCGAACTGGTTGAGAAGATACGCGTTGCGCGGCCCCCTTTGGGCAGGGTGATGCGGCTATCGCCCGGTGGCAGGATCACCAGAGAAAAGCCGTCGACCTCCACCCGCTCGCCGTTTGCCTCCACGATTGCCGGCGTCTCGCGGTCAGACAGAAGAAGGACGTATTCGTCGCCCTGGCCCGTGCGCGACAAGGACCCGCCGGCCTCGACCTCGCTATAACCCACGAGGAAGTTCTGGCCGCGAGTCAGCCATGTGCGGGCACCGTCTGCGGTAATCTGTGGATCCGTCTGGTAGAACAGGCCGTAGTCGGCGCCGGAAAAGCTGGTTGGCGCTGCGGCCTGTGCAGCGGAAGCGGCAGCCATGCGCGAGCGCGGATCTGTCTGATCATACATCGTCTTCCTCCCGTCGTTCTCTCAAGCAGAACGTTGATAGCGAAAATGATGCAGGTTGAACGAGTTGATTGTCAAGCATGGCCGGTAAGCGCAGATCAGAAAATTCTTTCGTAGGCCCGCTTGACAGCGGAAAACAATCAAAACACTATTCTCCGTAACAGCGTTCTGCATAACGAAACGGAGGAGACGTTCATGCTGACTCGCCGACAGGTCCTTGCGTCGACTGGCGCAATGGCTGCTACCCTTGCCATGCCCAATATTGCCCGCGCCGCACCGATCCAGATGCGGTACGCCCATGCAGCCAACGAAATTCACCCCGGCCACATCGCCGCGCTGGAGTTCAAGAAGGCGCTGGAAACGCTCGTTCCCGGCGCCATCGAAATTACCATCTTTCCGAACCGCCAGCTCGGCGAAGACAAGCAGAACCTCGAATCCGCGATTGCGGGCGTGGTCGATCTCTGCGGCTGCTCGGGCGTGCAATACCCGCTCGTCACCGGGCGGCAGGCGCTCGACGCCTACCAGCTCCCCTTCCTGATCCGCGACTATGACCATTTCACCAAGCTTGCGACCAGCGATGTCGGCCAGAAGCTTCTGGACGATCTGGAGCCGGCCGGCCTCGTCGGCTTGCAGACGACGGATATCGGCAAGCGCCACTTCGTGTCGGCCGGCAAGGTCGTGAAATCGCTGCCCGATTTTGCCGGCTTGAAGACCCGCATCCTGCCGGTGCCGTTGCACAAGGCCATCTGGGAAGCGGTGGGTACATCGCCCGTCGGCCTGCCCTATGGCGAAGTCTATGGCGCGCTGGAAACCAAGGTCATCGACGCCGTCGAGATCAACGTGTCCTCGATGCTGTCGGAGAACCTCTGGGAAGTCGGCAAGAACTTCACGCTCACCGGTCATTATCCCTGGCACAATGTCACGGCCATGAACAAGATGGTGTTCGATGGGCTGCCGCAGGAGCTGCAGCAAGCGGTTCGCGAGGCCGGCAAACAATCGATCAAGCCGACCATGGACTACACCGCCAAGCAGGACATGGAAGGCCGCGACCAGCTCAAGGCCAAGGGCGTGACGATCTACGAACTGGAAAACCTGCAGGAAATGCAGGCCAAGGTCGCGCCGATCGTGGACACCTGGANNCACCTGGAGCGCCAAGGATCCGCTCATCGCCGAGTTCGCGGCAGCAGCCCGCAACGCGAGCTGAACCTCGATCAAGCCGATCCTTCGGTCAACTTGGGTAGGCATCATCGCGAAACGACCGTGAGCCTCTAGCGCACACCATCAACGGTGTTCGCCCGGCCGCTTGCACCCTGCATTCTCGAAGAGAGCCATGGGAATGAATCAATCCGGTTTTGGCAGGCTGTTTGGCGCCTATGAGCGCGTCATCAAGGTGCTTGCCGGCGGCTCGATGGCCGTCATCGTCACCGTCATGGTGGTGCAGGTCATCGCCCGCTATGTCTTCAATTCATCGCTGATCTGGGCGGAGGAACTGTGCCGCTACATCCTGATCTGGCAGACTTTCCTGTTCGTCGGTTATGCCTATCACCGGGGTGAGCTGGTCATTCTCGACCTGTTCAGCGCCTATGTGTCGCCGGGTGTTTACATGGCGATCCGCTATCTGACCGCGATCCCGATCTCCGTCTTTCTTTACATGATCATCGTGGCGGGCTGGACCCACGCCTCGCGCTTTGCGCGGCAGATGATCCCGGCGCTCGACTTCATCTGGAATTCGCTGACCGGCAACGACCTGCATGTGCCGGTCTTCTGGGTCTATGTCGCCGTGCCGGTCGGCTGCACCATACTGCTCATCCACTTCCTCGGACGCCTTGCCTACGACACCTGGCGCGTGGCCAAAGGTCAGCCGCTCGCGCCGCCTGCTACGATGGAGACCGCGACGTGATTGCCTTTCTCGGGATCTTTGCCGTCTTCCTCGTGATCGGCATTCCAATCTCGCTGGCGCTGGGCGCCGGCGGCCTGCTCTACCTTTATCTCACCGGCAACGGGATGCTGGTAATGGCGCTGCCGCAGCGCATGCTGCAGGGCGTCGACCAGTTCGTGCTGCTCACCATCCCGCTCTTCCTCCTTGCCGGCAACCTGATGAATCTCGGTGGCCTGAGCGGGCGCATGATCGGCTTTGCCAATGCGCTGGTTGGCCACTTCCGCGGCGGTCTTTCTCTGGTGACCGTTTTGGCGAGCACGCTGTTTGCGGGCATTTCCGGCAGCGCGATCGCACAGGCCTCCGCCATCGGGTCCTTCATGATCCCGGCCATGGCCAAGCAAGGCATTCCGGCTTCCTACGGCGCGGCGCTCGTGGCCATCAGCGCGGTGATCGATCCGCTGATCCCGCCCAGCATCACCATGATCATCTTCGGCGTGCTGTCGGGCGCCTCGATCGGCCAGCTGTTCATTGCCGGCATCGTGCCGGGTTTGCTGCTGGGTCTGGGCTTGCTCGGCTACGCCTGGTTCAAGGCCTGGCGCCACGACTATCCCCGTATGCCGAAGGTGCCGTGGANNCGCTCATGCTGCCGCTGATCATCGTGGGCGGCGTCAAGACCGGTATCTTCACGGTCACCGAGTCAGCCGCTGTTGCCGTGGCTTACGCGCTGCTGGTCGGCCTGCTTCATCGCGAACTGTCCTGGGACAAGATCTGGCAATCACTGGTTTCAACCGCGATCGCCACGTCAGGACTGCTGTTCATCCTTGCCATGGCGAGCATCGTCGCCTTCGCGCTCACCATCGAACAGGTGCCGACCAAGTTCGCCGATCTGCTGCTCGGAGTCAGCGACAACAAGCTGGTGATCCTGCTGATGGTCAACATCATGCTGCTGATCCTCGGCAAGTTCCTGGAGCCGATCTCGGTAATGATCGTCACCATGCCGATCCTTCTGAAGGTGGCCGATGTCATCGACATGGATCTGGTTCAGTTCGGCGTCATGGTCACGCTGAACGTGGTGATCGGCATGGTCACGCCGCCGGTGGGCGTCTGCCTCTTCGTGGTCTGCGCCATCTCCGGCCAGTCGCTGGGGGCGGTCAGTAGGGAAGTCGTGCCGATGTTCTTCATCTGCATCGCGCTTCTTGCAGCCATCGCCCTCATCCCGGCCGTGACGCTCTGGCTGCCGAACTTCATGACCCCGCTGCCGTAAGCTGCGGGTTGATCTGAAAAGGAGTGACCATGTCATTATCGACCTCTCCAACCGGCTTTCGCCAGCGCTTCATTGCAGGTGAGACGCTTGTCGGGACCTTCGTGAAGACGCCAACCACCCATTCGATCGAGATCCTTGGCAATCTCGGCTTCGATTTCGTGGTGATCGACGAGGAACACGCGCCCTGGGATCGCGGCACGATCGACGCAGCACTGTTGGCAGCGCGGGCCAGTGGCACCGCCGGCATCGTGCGGGTGGCGGAACCGACGCCATCCAAGATCCTTGCTGTTCTCGATGATGGCGCGGCCGGCGTGCTGGTGCCTCATGTGAGTTCAGTGGCCAAGGCGAAGGAGCTCGCTCAAGCCTGCCGCTTCCGCGGCGGTCGCCGCGGCTTCTCCAACACCACTCGGGCCGGCGATTTCGGCGCTGTCGGCGTGTGGCCGCATGTAGATGCGCAGGACGCAGCGGTGACCTTTGTCGCGATGATCGAGGACCCGGAAGCGCTCGACGAGATCGATGCGATCGTCAGCACCGAAGGGCTGGACGGCGTCTTCATCGGTCGCGGCGATCTGACGGTGGCGCTGGGTGCGCCAGCCATGGATGCGCCGGAAATCATGAGCGCATGCGAGACGATCATCTCGGCGGCGAAGAAGGCGGGCAAGCCCGTCGCCATGATGGTGGCCAATGCCGACGACGCCAAACGCTTCAACGCCATGGGTGCGACCACCTTCATCGTCGCATCCGATCAGGGCTTCCTGCGCCAGGCCGCGTCGAAAGCCTATTCCGAAATATCAGCCGTGGGCGCGAAAAGCGCCTGATCGAACCTGAGGAGGAGACGAACAATGGCCGACACCAACACGAACTATCCCACCATCGTACCCCTGACCGAAATGTCGCCGGAGCGCACCGCGGAAGTGGCCGAGCTTCTGGTCGATGCCGTCGACCTGCNNTTGCACTGCCATTCCGGTCCGGCCGCCATGCCGCGCATTCTCGGCCACACCGAGGCCTTCCAGATGGCCGAGGATGCCGGCTTCAAGGCGCTGCTCTACAAGGATCACTATTATGTCGGTATGCCGCATTGCGCGGTGCTGAAAGACATCTACCCGGACTCGAAGGTCGAGCTTTATTCGGGCGTCGCGCTCAACAATGCGTCGGGCGGCATCAACCCGCATGCGGTCGACCACAACATCAAGCTCGGTGGCAAGATCGTCTGGTTCCCGACCTTTGCCGCCAAGAACCATATCGAAGCCTATGCCTCCAAGAGCTTCCCCAAGACCGCCAAGCCGATGCTGCCGCCGATCCCGCTCACCGTGCTCGATGCCAACGGCAAGCTGATCGACGAGGCCAAGCAAATCTGCGACCTGATTGCCGAAGCCGACATCATTCTGGCGGGCGGGCACCTTTCGGCGGCTGAGCTGTTCGTGCTGTTCGAGGAAGCTGCCCAGCGCGGCGTCAAGAAGATGCTGGTGAACCATCCCTCCTACATCATCGGCTGTTCCGACGAGGACATTCGCGGGCTGGTGGGCCTGGGCGCCTATATGGAACATTCGATCTGCATGTTCATTCCGGGCCGCGCCAAGCAGCACGAGACAGAAGACCTGATCCACATGATGGAAGTGGCCGGCGTTGACCGCACCGTGCTCGGCTCCGATCTCGGCCTGACGCAGGCGCCGAAGCCGGTGGACGGCTATCGCATGATCGTGTCCGACCTGCTCGACCATCAGGTTGATAAGGCCGACATCAAGAAGATCATCTCCACCAACGCCAGCGGCCTGATCAATCTCGCGGCCTGAACAGAACCAAACGAGGAGGATAAGGGATGGCTGCTGCTCGCAAAGTGATCATCACCTGCGCGGTGACGGGTTCGATCCACACGCCGTCGATGTCGCCGCATCTGCCGGTGACTGCTGAGGAGATCGCCGATGCCGCGATCGGGGCAGCGGAAGCGGGCGCGGCGATCGTGCATCTGCATGCGCGCAACCCGGTGGATGGCTCGGCCGACCAATCGCCGGAAGCGTTCGAGCCGTTCCTGAAGGTGATCAAACAGCGCTCGGATTGCGTGGTGAACATCACCACAGGCGGGGCGGCGACCATGACGATCGAGGAGCGGCTGCGGCCGGTCTCGACCTTCAAGCCGGAAGTGGCCTCGCTCAACATGGGCTCGATGAATTTCGGCCTTTACCCCATGCTGAACCGCTACAAGGACTTCAAGCACCAGTGGGAGCGCGACTATCTCGAAGGCTCGCGAGACCGCATCTTCAAGAACACCTTCGCCGATATCGAGAACATCCTGACCACCTGCGCGGAGAACGGCACGCGCTTCGAGGTGGAATGCTACGATATCGGGCATCTCTATACGCTCGCGCATTTCGTGGACCGCGGCATCGTCAAGCCGCCCTTCTTCGTGCAGAGCGTGTTCGGCATCCTGGGCGGCATCGGCCAGCATCCGGAAGACGTGATGCATATGAAAAGAACGGCCGACCGGCTGTTCGGCGACCAGTATTCCTGGTCGGTGCTGGGCGCAGGCTCGAACCAGATGCGTATCGCGGCCCAGGCGGCAGCGATCGGCGGAAATGTGCGGGTTGGTCTGGAGGACTCGCTGTGGATCGGACCGGGCCAGCTGGCAAAAACCAATGCCGAGCAGGTGACCAAGGTTCGCGGCATCATCGAAGGGCTGGGTCTGTCGATCGCCACGCCGGATGAAGCGCGCGACATCCTGCAGCTCAAGGGTGCGGACCGGGTGGCATTCTAGTGGCCGCCAAGACCGTTCTGATCGTCTACGCCCATCCCGAGCCCGCTTCCTTCAATGCAGCGCTGCGCGATCGTGCGCGCGCGGCGTTGGAGCGCGCCGGGCACCGGGTTGTCGTGTCGGATCTTTATGCCGAGGGCTTCAACCCGCTGGCTGGCCGGCATGATTTCACCAGCGTGGCGGACCCCGCGATCTTCCACTACCAGACCGAACAGGCGCATGCGGCGCGCCACAACACGTTCGCGCCCGACATCGCACGCGAACAAAAGCGGGTGGCGGATGCGGATCTCATCCTTTTCCAGTTCCCGCTGTGGTGGGGCGGACCCCCAGCGATCATCAAGGGCTGGGGCGAGCGCGTGCTTGCCTATGGCTTCGGCTATGCCGATGGTCTGCGCTACGACACCGGCGTGTTTCGCGGCCGGCGCGCGATGGTGTCGATGACATCGGGCGGCACCACGGCGCGGTTCGGTGCGGGCAACGCCTATGGCGATCTTCAAAGCCAGGTGCTGTGGCAGCTGCAGCATCTCGGGCTCGAATATATGGGCTACCAACTCGAAGAGNNGGCAAGCCTACCTCGATGAGCTGGAGCAACGCGTTCTGGCCGCCGCCGCGAAGCCGGTCGATCGCAGCCTGACGGTTACCAATCCGCTCGACCTCGTGCTGGACGGCGCCTGGAAGCAACAGCGATAAGAGAGGGCAAGGATGGACATGGGAAAAGTTGCGCTGGTCGCTGGCGGATCGCGCGGCATCGGCACCGCAGTCGCGCGCCGGCTGGCGAAAGACGGGATGGCGGTCGCCGTCGGCTACCGCAACTCGGCGTCGGAAGCCGAAGCGATCGTTGGCGACATTGAGGCTGCGGGTGGCCAGGCCTTCGCCGTTCAAGGCGATGTCGGGCGTAACGGCGATCCGGCGCGGATGGTGGAGGAGACGGTCGAGCGCTTCGGTCAGCTGGACGTTCTCGTAAACACCGCGGGCATCGGCCCCTATCGTTCATTGGATGCCGTGGACGAAGCGTACATCCGCGCGATGTTCGACACCAATGTCACCGGCGCGATCATGCTGACCAAGGCTGCGGCTTCCATGATGCAGGAGGGTGGGCGGATCATTCAGGTGTCGTCGCGCTTGGCTTACAGCCCGATCCCCACCAGCACGGTCTATGCTGCGTCCAAGGCTGCCGTTCAGGCGATGGTACACGGCTTCGCCAAGGAGCTCGGTCCGCGCGGCATTACGGTCAATGCTGTCGCGCCGGGCGTAATCGAAACCGACATGACCACGAAGATCATTGCCGAGCGCGGCGAGCAGATCCGCGCCACCACGCCGCTCGGCCGCATCGGCCAGCCAGACGACATCGCATGCATTGTCGCCTTCCTGGCGTCGGATGATGCACGCTGGATCACCGGCCGCACGATCCTGGCGGATGGCGGGCTGACCTAACGCTCCATCATCCGGCAACAGCGCGTTGCTTGACCATCAGGCGTGGCTTATGAACGTTGCCGCCCCTCCAAAGGGGCGAACGGCGTTTCTTCAGGTGCTTGCCGCTTATGTCTTCGGTTGTGATTATCGGTGCCGGCCATGCCGGTTTCAATCTTGCGCATCTCTTGCGGCAGAACGGCTTCGGCGGCCGTGTCACTCTGATCGGCGATGAAGGTGGCACGCCCTATCAGCGGCCGCCGCTGTCGAAAGCCTATCTCATGGGCAAGGTCGACGCCTCGGGTCTCACCTTCAGGCCGGACAGCTTCTTCGACGAGCAAGGCATCGAGCGCATCGACGGAACGGCAACGAGCATCGACCGGCAAACGCAGCGTGTTCATGTCGAAGGTCATGCGCCGGTCGCCTATGACANNTGGTTCTGGCGACAGGCGCCCGCCGCCGCGAGCTGCCGGTGGAAGGTGGGACGCTTGAAGGCGTGCACGGGCTGGCGACACGCGCGGATGCCGATCGCCTCAAGCAAGCGCTGGAAGACGAGCGGCATCAGCCGCTGGTGATCGGCGCCGGCTTCATAGGCCTCGAATTTGCCGCCGGCGCGCGGTATTTCGGCTTCGACGTCAAGGTCATCGATCTGGCGCCGCGCATCATGGCGCGCGCGGTCAGCCCGGCGATCTCCACCTATTTCCAGCAGGCGCATGAGCAAAGCGGCGTGCAATTCCTTTTGGAAACCGGCATCGCGCATCTGGAAGGGAAAGACGGTCATGTGATCCATGTCGTCACCACCAATGGTGATCGGCTCCAGACGGATCTCGTGGTGGCCGGCATCGGCGTCATCCCCAACGATCAGCTGGCCCGGGATGCGGGGCTTGCGGTCGAAAACGGCATCGTGGTCGACGAACATCTGGCGACCAGCGATCCCCATATCTTTGCGATCGGCGATTGCGCCAATTTCCCGGACAAGGCGCTGGCCTCGCGGCTGCGGCTGGAATCCGTGCAGAACGCGACCGACCAGGCACGCGCGCTGGCAGCGCTCATCACGAGCCAGGAGCGCGTTCCCTACGATGCCGTTCCATGGTTCTGGTCGGATCAGGGACNGTTGAAGCTGCAGATCGCCGGCCTCGGCACAGGCAGCGACACCTTTATCGAACAGCGCGACGACAAGGGCCTGTCGGTGTTCGCCTTCCGCGACGGGCAGCTGGCGGCGGTGGAAACCGCCAACCATGCCGGCAACCACATGGCCGCGCGCAAGCTGTTCGGCTCAGGCCTGGCGCGGCCGAGTGCCGATGAAATTGCAAGCCCCGGCTTCACGCTCAAGGATTATGTGCTGCGCAAGTAGCATCTAACTCCTAAGCGCCTGCGCGGGCGATTGCCGGTAAGCGAGCAGCGCGGGGACCAGCGTCACGACCGCCACGGCAGCGAACAGCAAACCGAGCGTGCCGAGATCCGCGCTGCGGAATTCGACGGGCATGGCGA
>DCDI01000255.1:0-15247 GCA_002316345.1 Phyllobacteriaceae bacterium UBA1059
CTTCCGCCCGCGCATCCTCGCCCGCTCGGTGCATGGGGCGGGCACGGCCCCGGTTCCGGCTCAGCCGCCGAAAGAATAGTGGCTCCGCCATTGCAACAGCTCGGTGAAAGGCGGACAAGCCTCCCATGTCCTTGATCGCCGCCCTCCCGATGTATGACTGGCCTGAAGTTCACCACGAGGTGGAAGCGCAATGGAAGGTGGTCCGTGACCTCCTTAGGCACGAGGGCATCGACGCCCCGGATGCGCTGACGCGCGATGTCGACCTCGCCACTCTTTGGCGCGACCCCAACCTGATCTTTGCCCAGACCTGCTGGGGACCGATGGAGTTGGGACTGAGCGAGCATGTGATTGTGCTTGGCCAATCCGATTATTCAGCCTTCGAGGGTGGTGCGGGGCCGCTCTACTCCAGCGCCTATCTGATGCGAAAGGGTGAGGGATCGCCAGTCCAGGCACCTTCCGGCAACGAAGCCATTGTGCCGCTTGACCTCCTGCGTGGCCGCCGCTTCATCTACAATTCGGAAGACTCGCTGTCGGGCTTCATCAGCCCCATGCGCGATCTTCAAGCTCGTGGCGAAAGCCGGGCACTCTTCTCGGAAACCATCGCCAGCGGGGCGCATCGTGAGTCCGGCCTGGCGATTGCGCGGGGCGAGGCGGATGTCTGCGCCTGCGATTGCCGAAGCTGGTCGCTGTTCCAACGCTTCGAGCCGGAAGCGGCTGCCAAGCTCCATCCTGTCGGCTGGACGGCCAAGCGCACAGGCCAGCCCTTCATCATGTCGTCGGCCTTGGCTCACTACGAAGCGACGGTGCGCGCGGCCATTGCGGAAGCCGGCATGTTCGCTGCGGAACTTCCCGGAGCTCCGCGGGTTGCCTAGGCAAGAACCCGCATGGAGATAGTCATGGACTTTTCATCCGTTTGGAGCCTGGCAACCGTGCTTGGCCCGCTCATTCTCATCATCGTCATTGCCTATGCCCTGATCCGCCGCCGCCGCCTGACGCCAACCGAGCGCGTTGCGCAGAAAGACGCAACCGAGCGCGGCTACAACGAACCTGAGCAGATGCACTGACCCCAACAAAAAAGGCGAGACCATCGGGCTCTCGCCTTTTCTTTGTGGAACGAAAGTGCTGCCTCAGCCGCGCATCTTTTCGCCGGTCGGATCGAACAGCGGCTCGACGTTGATGCGCGCCTTGCAGCGCTTGCCTAAGATCTCGACTTCGAACAGGCCTTCGCTTTCATCGTCCGCAAGTGCTGCCGGCACATAGCCCTGCGCCAAGGACTTTTCGACGTAGTGGGCATAGCCGCCCGACGTCACCCAGCCCACCACGCGCCAGTCACCATCCCGCAGGCCCAGCACCGTAGACGCATCGCCATCCGTTTCAGGCGAGGGCGACTTAACGGTGGCCTGAATGGCTGCACCCGTGCTGTCGAAGCGCGGCGCGCCGTAGCCGTGCGGCTTGTCGACCGTGCCGTAATCGGTGTCGCCGATCTTTGCCCAGATCGGCTCGTCGCCCATCACGTCGGCATCCACAGCATCGACGATCATCGATACCCTGCGCAGCTTCGGGCCGTCCGCGAACTCCTTGGCCGCGGCTTCCCGCCCGATGAAGTCATTCTTCTCCAGCTTGATGAAGCGATCCATGCCGCCCTCAAAAGGGCCGTAGATCGGGCGCAGCTCGCGATACCAGGTCGGGAAGTTCTTCTCCAAGCGCGTGGACAAGAGCGCGCGCATGCCGAAATCGACGATGCCGAACTCTTCGCCGGCCTGCTTAATCGCTGCATAAACCAGCCGCTCATAGGCCGGCTGCATCCAGATCTCGTAGCCGAGATCGCCGGTATAGGAGATGCGGTTGACCATGCAGGGCGCACCGCCCACCGCCATCTCGCGGAAGTCCATGAAGCGGAAGGCGCTTGATGAAACATCGACATCCGTGAGCTTCGCGAGCAGCGCCTGGCTGTTCGGTCCCGCGATCGCCAGGCCCACCAGCGTCTGGTCGAAGCGGTGAATGCTCACCGACCCGTCCTTCGGCAGCCGAGCCTCGAACCAGCGCATGTGGTACTTCTGCGCGGCAGCCGAGCCCCAGATCATGAAGCGCTCGCTGCCTGATTTCGTGCCCATATTGGCAATCGTGAAGTCGCCGATCAGCTTGCCGAACTCGTTCAGNNTTCAGCATCGGGGTCAACACGATGCGGCCGGGCTTGGGCATGCTGTTCGTCATCAACCGGTCGAGGAAAGCGCGGGCGCCCGAACCGGACACTTCGTATTTCGCGAAGTTGGCGATCTCGGTGACGCCGACCCGTTCACGCGTCGCACGCACTTCGTTGCCGACATGGACGAAATCGTTGGAGCGGCGATAGGACACGTCGTCTTTCGGTTCGGTGCCTTCAGGCGCGAACCAAAGCGGTGTTTCGAGCCCCCAGCTGTCGCCCATGACCGCGTTCTGGCTGACCATCGTGTCATAGAGGGGCGTGGTTTGCGCGGGTCGCGCGGCAGGAAGTTCCTCGTTCGGGAAGCGGATCGAGAACCGCCGCGAGTAGTTTTCGCGCACCTTCGCATTCGTATAGCGCAGCGTCGCCCACTCGCCGAAGCGCGCGACATCCATGCCCCACACATCGAAACCGGGATCGCCGTTGACCATCCAGTTCGACAGCGCCAAACCGACGCCGCCACCCTGGCTAAAGCCCGCCATCACCGCGCAGGCGCACCAGAAGTTGGTCAAACCCTGCACCGGACCGACCAGCGGGTTGCCATCTGGCGCAAAGGTGAAGGGGCCGTTGATGATCTGCTTGATGCCGGCCTTTTCGATGCCCGGAAAATGGCGGAAGCCGACTTCCAGCGAGGGCGCGATACGGTCGATGTCAGGCTGCAGCAATTCATGGCCGAAGTCCCATGGCGTGTTGACCGGCGACCAGGGCTTGCAGGCCTTTTCATAGGTGCCGAGCAGGACGCCGTTGCGCTCCTGGCGGGTATAAATCTCGCCCTTGAAGTCCATCACGCCGATCATCTCGCGGCCGGTCGACTTGTTGAACTCCATCACCTCCGGAATGTCTTCGGTCAGGAGATACATGTGCTCCATGGCGAGAAGTGGCAGCTCGACGCCGACCATGCGGCCGACCTCGCGCGCCCACAGACCACCGCAGTTCACTACATGCTCGCAGCGCACGGTGCCGTTCACGGTCACCACGTTCCAGGTGCCGTCGGCATCCTGGGTCAACTCCGTTACGGGATTGCGCAGCACGATCTCTGCGCCGAGCTTCTGCGCGGCCTTGGCATAGGCATGCGTCGTGCCGGAGGGGTCGAGATGGCCTTCAACCGGGTCCCACATTGCGCCGACGAAGTTCTTCTCGTCCATCAGCGGGAACATCGCCTTTACTTCCGACGGCGTGATCAGCTCGGTGTCCATGCCAAGATATCGGCCCTTGGCGTGGGCAAGGCGCAGGAAGTCCATGCGCTCGGGGCTGTCGGCTACCATCGCGCCGCCGGTCAGATGCAAGCCGCAGGACTGGCCGGAAATCTCCTCCAGCTCCTTGTAGAGTTGCACGGTGTAGGCCTGGAGCTTGGCGACGTTCGGATCGCCGTTGAGCGTATGAAAGCCGCCGGCCGCATGCCAGGATGAGCCGGAGGTCAGCTCCGAGCGCTCGATCAGCATCACATCGGTCCAGCCGGCACGGGCCAGGTGGTAGAGCACCGAACAGCCAACGACGCCGCCGCCGATAACAACCGCTTTGACATGAGATTTCATGAATTTACGTCCGTGCGATCAGAGTTAGAGTCAGGTGGATGATGTTTCGATTCAGAAGTCGGTCGGCGCGCCGCCCTCGGCGCGGCGCTTGTCGACGAAGGCGTCGAGCTCCTCGCGAATTGCCGGGTCCATGACGGGCTGTTCGTAGGTCGCGAGACGCTCCTTGAACACGCGGTTTGCCTTCTCCAAAGCCGTCGGACTGCCGGCCTCGGACCAGCTTTCGAAGTTCCGCCAGTCCGACAAAACCGGCGAATAAAACGCGTTCTTGTAGCGTGACTGCGTGTGGGGCGTTCCGAAGAAGTGGCCGCCTGGGCCGACATCGCGGATCGCATCCACTGCCAGGGCATCCTCGGAAAGATCCAGCGGTGCCAGATACTCAGCCACCATCTGCAGCAGATCGACATCGAGAATGACCTTCTCGAAGGACGCGCGCAAACCGCCTTCGAGCCAGCCCGCCGCATGCATCATGAAATTGCCGCCGCCCTGGATCGCGCCCCATAGCGAGAACACGCTTTCATAGGCCGATTGCGCATCCACCGCGTTTGCCGCGCAGGTGTTCGAGGTGCGGTAGGGGATTTGATAGCGCCGCGCCAATTGCCCACCGACGATCTGCGCCTTCATATATTCCGGCGTGCCGAAAGCCGGCGCGCCCGACTTCATGTCGACATTGGAGGTGAAGCCGCCATAAGCGACCGGGGCACCCTTTTTCACCATCTGCGCAAAAGCGAGACCCGCCAGCGCTTCCGCATTCTGCTGCACCAGCGCGCCGGCGATCGTCACCGGCGCCATCGCGCCCGACAGTGTGAAGGGCGTCACCACCACGACCTGTCCAGCCGACGACATCTGGATGATGCCTTCCATCATCGGAATGTCGAGCTTCAGCGGCGAGTTGGTGTTGATGATGGTGAAGACCGACGGCTCACGCTCAAGCTGCTCGCGGCTGATGCCGCGCGCGATGCGCGTCAGCTCGATGCCGTCGACATTGCGCTCTTTGCCTAGGGAATAGATGTGGAAGACCTTGTCGGTGAGCGTCGCCAGATCGCGGATGCATTCGAGGTGGCGCACCGACGGGTGGATGTCGATCGGCTCCACGGGATAGCCGCCGGTCAGGTGGATAATGTTGTGCATCTGCGCCAGCCGCAGGAAGTTGCGGTAATCCTCCTGGTTGCCCGGCCGCCGCCCCCGATCATTGTCCGAACAGTTCGGCGCAGAGGCCACCATTGCGAAAACGATGTTGTTGCCGCCGAAGGTGACATTGTGCGCGGGATTGCGCGCATGCAGCGTGAACTCGGACGGCGCGTGGCTGACCAGTTCCAGGATCATGTCGGCATCAAACCGAACACGATCCGAGCCCGGCTGAACGTCTGCACCGTGCTCCTTCATGATTTGCTTGGCGCCTTCATGCAGCACATCGACGCCGATCTCCTTCAGCACGCGAAGGGAGGCGAGGTGGATCGATTCCAGCTCGTCGTCGGACACGATTGTTGTCGGCGTAAACGGGATCCGTAGCTGGCGGAAAGCCGGCTGTTCGAAGGCGCTCGCTCCGCCGATCCGCTTGCCGGCGCGCCCGCCACGCCGTGCACGATCGGAGGAGGGCGCGGGTTCGCCAGTTGCGGAGAGATCAGTCATGGACGGCCTCGGTCGTCAGGATTCGCGGGAACATCATGGCGATCCCGCTAGCCTGGCTGTGACAGGGCGACGACCAAAAGCGCGAGCAAAGCGACATGTGCTCTGCTCGCGCGGGAGGCATGGTGACCGAGTGCGTGAGTTGCCTGTGTTTACGGCTGTCCCGTGCCGCCATGCGCGCCAACGGCCGTGCCGGTGCTGAAGGTCGCTTCGCTTGAAGCAAGGGCGACATAGAGCGAAGCCAGTTCAGCCGGCTGGCCGGCGCGACCCAGCGAGGTATCCTGCCCAAACTCGCCCATCTTGCCTTCTAGCTGCCCACCGGCCACCTGCAGAGGCGTCCAGATCGGACCGGGCGACACGGCATTGACGCGGATGCCCTTCTTCGCAAGCTGCTTGGCCATGCCGCGCGTCAGGTTCTGGATTGCGGCCTTTGTGGAGGCATAATCGATCAGGTCTTCGCCGGGATCATACGAGTTCTGCGAGATCGTGTTGATGATCACCGAGCCGGCCGGCATTGAGGGAATGGCCGCCTTGCAGAAGCGGAACACGTGGAAGACGTTGGTCTCATAGGTCTGCACGAACTGTTCGTCGGAAATCTCCATGATGTCCGCTTTGGACTGCTGATAGGCGGCGTTGTTGACGAGGAGATCGAGCCCGCCGAGCTGCTCGATGGCGTCCCGCACCACCTTTTCGCACGCTTCACGCGTCCGGATGTCGGCGGGCAGGGCGACGAACGNNGCCTTGCGGCCGGCATCGCGGATCAGCGCCACAACCTCTTGCGCATCCGCTTCCTCGTCGGGATGGTAGTTGATGGCGACATCGGCGCCTTCCCTGGCAAAGGCGATCACGGCCGCGCGGCCAATGCCGCTGTCGCCGCCAGTCACCAGGGCACGACGGCCCTCAAGCTTGCCCGATCCGCGATAGGTCTTTTCGCCATGATCAGGGCGCGGGCTCATGTCGCGTGCAAGGCCCGGCCAAGGCTGCTTCTGTTCCTTGAAGCGCTCGCGTGTGTAAGCGTCCCGCGGATCGCGCAAAGCGGGGATCGCGCGTTCTGCTGGCTGCGCGCCGGCGCCTTGCGCAGCCGCGGAACCTCCAGCCGCCGCAGTCGCAGCCAGACCCATGGCCGTAGTGCCGAGAACGCTTCGGCGCGTGATCTTGTCGTTGGTGTCGGTCATGGCCGGTCTCCGCTGGGGTGAACAGCAGGAAGCATGGAGTTGGGCCGGAAGTTCCAATCCATGCTGACGTTCGTCGGTGCCTGCTGTCAAAGCGCATTCGTGTCGCTGGGCCGATAGCGGCGCATAGGGAGCCGTGATAGCTGCTNNAGCGCGAGTCGCGTTCGCGGGCCTGCTCGTTTGCTTTTCAGTGTTTATCGAGTGGCCGAAGAAGGGGAGCTTGTATCTGATGTTGCAACCCGATGCGGCGCCTGGGCCGGCCTTGAAGACACCGGTTCCCTGGCTGGCGATTGCCGCTGTTACGGCCACCGTGTCGGTGTTCGCAATTGCGCAGGGGCTGTCTTACCCGCTGCTCAGCTTCATTCTCGGGCGGCAGGGCGTGTCGCCAACGATGATCGGCTTGTCGGCGGCGATGTCGCCGCTGGGCATGATGATCGCCGCCACGCAGATCCCTGCGATCGTCAAGCGGCTGGGCGGCATCATGACCGTCACCGTGTGCTCGCTTCTCTGCGCAACGCTGTTTGCCTTGATCGGGCTGACGCAGAATGTTTGGCTGTGGTTTCCGCTGCGCTTCCTTTTGGGAATGAGCGTCATCCCGCTTTATGTCCTGAGCGAAGTCTGGATGATGTCCCTGGCACCGCCGCAACAGCGCGGGCGGTTCATGGGCGCTTATACCTCCATCATCTCGCTCGGCTTTGCGAGTGGTCCCGCGACGTTGGCGGTGATCGGCACGTCGGGCATTCTGCCCTTCGCGCTCGGCTTTTCGGCCTTCCTGATCTGCGGATTGTTCGTGCGGCTGGCTTCGACACGGCTGCCACCGTTTCATGAAGACGAGCAGCAGGGCACCGTCCGGCGCTTTCTGCCCGCCGCACCGACCTTGCTCGCCGCAGTGTGGGTGGCTGCCGCGACCGAAACCTCCATGCTCGCTTTGTTTCCGACCTATGGCCGATCCATGGGCCTGGACGAAAAACAGCTGGCGACGCTGCTGACCGTCTTCTTCTTCGGTAATGTTGCCCTGCAGATCCCGCTCGGCCTGTTGGCGGAGCGCCTGAGCGCACGCACGGTGATGGTGCTTTGCGCCTTGTTCGCGACAGGCGGCTGCGCGCTCCTGCCCATGGTTCTCGGAACGCCCTTCCAGTGGCCCGCCATCTTCTTCTGGGGTGCCTTCTCCTACGGCATGTATACGATGTCGGTGATCGAACTCGGCCAGCGTTTTTCCGGCACGATGCTGGTGGCCGGTAACGCGGCGTTTGCGATGATGTGGGGCTTTGGCGGCATTGCGGGGCCGCCGATGTCCGGCGGTTCGATGCAGGTCCTCGGTCCGCATGCCCTGCCTTTCATGCTGGGCATCTTCAGCACCGGCCTGCTGCTGCTTGGTATCGTGCGCGCGCGTATGCGCTCGGCTTGAACAGCGGGTGTCTGCTGGCTAGACCTTCATGGAAGCTGTGCGCAAGATCAGCTGGGACCATGTCCAAAGGGATAGCCAGAGATGACCGAGCCGAAAGTCTATTTCGACGAGCCGTTGAACAATCCGCCGGAGATCCCGCCGGAACTCGACCGCTGGAACTGGGGCGCGTTTCTGCTCAACTGGATCTGGGGCATCGGCAACAGCGTGTGGATCGCACTGTTGATGTTCGTTCCTCTGGTCAACATCGTGATGGTTTTCATTCTGGGCGCACGCGGTAGCCGCTGGGCATGGAAGAACCGGGCCTGGCGCGACGCCGAGCATTTCCGTAAGGTCCAGCGCCGTTGGGCAATCGCCGGCTTCCTTGTTGTGCTGCTGTCGATCGCCGCCGGCGTCGCGCTGGTATTCGGCACGATGGCAATCATGCGCAGCAGCGACGCCTACCAGATGACGCTCGATGCCGCGCGTGGCGATCCGCGTGTCGTGCAGGCACTGGGTGATGACTTCAGCGCATCGAGTTTCTTCACCGGCGGTGTCAGCACCAATGGCGACGGCACGGGTGGCGCTGGCTTCAACATTCCGGTGAGCGGCAGCAAGGGATCGGGAACGATCTTTTCACAGCTTCATCGCGAGGCAAATGTGTGGAAGATTGATCGCCTCGCGGTGACAATCGACGGTCAGGAGCCGATCGTCATCATTGAGGATGGCCAGGAGGCGCTGCCTGGAACCTCGACCTGAAACCGCAAAACGCAAAAACCGCGCTCGCATTCCTGCGATCGCGGCTTTGCCAGTGAAACGCTTGGCACTTCGCGAACAACACACAGCGAAGTTTACTGCTCCGGTACGCAGTACCTGATCCGGAGCGGGTGGCGGTGGTTTCATCCGCCATGCACATCCTTATAGAGGGACATCGTTACTAGCTGGTTACGGAGTCCTAAAGCAAAGCTTAAAATGCGTGTTAAGTTGGCGATACCGCTTGTCACGCCGTTGTTTTTTCAGCGTCGCTCCGCAGGAAGTTGATGATGCCGGAGAAGTCCTCGCCGCCATGGCCGAGCGCTTCGAACCGGCTGTAAAGTTCAGCCGCCTGAGCGCCAAGCGGCGTTTCCGCGCCGGCCGATCCAGCCGCTTCCTGAGCCAGCTTCAGGTCCTTGAGCATCAGCGCCGCAGCGAAGCCCGGCTTGTAATCGCGATTGGCCGGCGAGGTCGGCACAGGGCCTGGAACGGGGCAGTTGGTGGTGATCGCCCAGCATTGGCCCGATGAAGTCGAGGCCACGTCGAACAGCGCCTGATGCGACAGGCCGAGCTTTTCGCCGAGCACAAAGGCTTCCGCTGCTGCGATCATCGACACGCCGAGGATCATGTTGTTGCAGATCTTGGCGGCCTGTCCGGCACCCGCATCGCCGCAATGCACCGAGCGCTTGCCCATGCGCTCCAGGATCGGCTCAGCCTTGTCGAACGCATCCTTCGCGCCGCCCACCATGAAGGTAAGGGTGCCTGCCTGCGCGCCGACCGTACCGCCGGACACCGGCGCATCGACCGAAAGCATGCCGTTCTCGGCTGCGATCGCATGCGCCTGGCGGGCCGACTCCACGTCGATCGTGGAGGAGTCGATGAACAGCGTGCCCGGCTTCGCCTTGGCGACCACGTCATTGTAGACGGACACGACATGCTTTCCCGCCGGCAGCATGGTCACCACCACATCAGCCGTCGCCACCGCTGAAGCAGCATCGCCCACGACTTTCACCCCGTTCGCACCGGCCGTCTTCAGGTTGTCCTCGACGAGATCAAAGCCGAGCACCGAGTAGCCCGACTTCACAAGGTTCGCGGCCATGGGGTTGCCCATATTGCCGAGGCCAATGAATGCGATGGTGGTCATGGTGAGGATCCTCCGGAAGTAAGCGAATAGGTGAGTAGGTGAACATGGGATTAGGGAAAGGCGAGGGCGGCGAGCTTCTTCAGCCCTACTGCCCTAATCGCCTACTCACCTAATCCCCTGCATCACCGACCAATCAAACTCCGCGCGATGATCACGCGCATGATCTCGTTGGTGCCTTCGAGGATCTGATGGACGCGCAGATCGCGCACCAGCTTTTCGATGCCGTAATCATGCAGATAGCCGTAGCCGCCATGCACCTGCAGCGCGTCGTTGACGACCTCGAATCCGGTGTCGGTAACAAAGCGCTTGGCCATGGCCGACCACTTGCCGGCGTCATGCGCCTTGGCGTCGAGCTTTGAGGCTGCGGTGTAAAGGAAGATGCGGGCGGCCTGCAGCGCGGTCTCCATGTCGGCCAGCTTGAACTGCAAGGACTGAAAGCGGTCGATGGTCTGGCCGAAGGCCTTACGCTCGCCGGCATAGGTCAGCGCCTTGTCGAGCGCTGATTGCGCGCCGCCCAGCGAACAGGCCGCGATGTTGAGACGCCCGCCGTCGAGCCCGGCCATGGCGATGCGGAAGCCGGCTCCTTCGCCGCTGAGCACGTTTTCGGCTGGCACTTCGCAGTCGGTGAAGATCACCTGCCGCGTCGGCTGCATCTTCCAGCCCATCTTCTGTTCTTCCGGTCCGAAGGACAGGCCGGGCGTGCCTTTCTCGATCACGAAGGTCGAAACGCCTTTCGGGCCATCCTCGCCGGTGCGCGCCATCACAACGTAAAGCTCGTTTTCGCCGGCGCCTGAAATGAACTGCTTGGTGCCGTTCAGCACGTAAGAGTCGCCATTGCCGCCTGAGCGAACGGCCTTTGTGCGAAGCGCTGCGGCGTCGGAGCCTGCGCCCGGCTCGGTCAGCGCATAGCTCGCCAGCCACTCCATGGAAGTCAGCTTGGGCAGGAAACTCTGGCGCTGCGTTTCGTCGCCGAAACGGTCGATCATCCAGGCGCCCATATTGTGGATCGAGATGAAGGACGAGAAGGCAGGGCAGGCGGCGGCCAGCGCTTCGAAGATCAGGACGGCATCGAGGCGCGTCAGCCCGGAACCGCCGACATCGTCATTCACATAAATGCCGCCAAGGCCGAGCGCCGCTGTTTCCCGCACCACATCGCTCGGAAAGTAGCCCTTGCGATCCCACTCGAGCGCATGCGGCGCCACCCGGTCGGCCGCGAAAGCCTGCACCATTTCCTGGATTGCGCGCTGGTCCGAGTTCAGTTCGAACTGGCCCAATGCCGTATCAACCGCTGCGTCCATGGTGTCCTCCCAATCTGCGCGCTTCCTGCCGATCCTAGTCAATTCGCCCGATGCTTCCAATCCGCATCGGCGCACAATGGCTGTGCGCGATCGAACAAGCAAACAAACGTTTGACCAGCAAGTGTTGCGGCTTTCGATAAAGCAGTTTGTCCTTCGGGATCAAGGCACGATTGCCCAATCGCATGCCGATCCGGACATGCGCTCAGGATCGCAGGCACTCAGTACTCAGCCGAACAGGAAGGCGTGAAAAGGGTTCTTTTCGTCGAGGAGCAGCTTAATCGCCAGCGCCACGCAAGTGACAACCAGCAGCGGCCGGATGAGCCGCGAGCCGACCCGCATGGCCAACGTAGCGCCAAGACGGGCGCCGATAAACTGTGCAACGCCCATCACCAGCCCGGCCTTCCAGGAGATCACGCCGACCAGCGCGAAAGCGCCGAAGCTGCCGACATTGGAGGCGAAATTCAACAGCTTGGTATGTGCCGTCGCCTTCAACAGGCCGTAGCCGGCCAGGGTCACGAAGGCCAGCATGAAGAACGAGCCAGTGCCTGGCCCGAACAGCCCATCATAAAAGCCGATCAGTGGAACAACCGTCAGGCCAAAGAGGAACGGCGTCATGCGCTGGGCGCGGTCGACATCATCCATCGAGGGTTTCAAAGCGAAGTAGAGGGCAATCGCAACAAGGAGTACGGGAAGCACCAGTTGCAGCCATTCGCCCGGCAGAACGGCAGCCAGCAAAGCACCAAAGATGCCGCCGACGCCGGATGCAATGGCCGATGGAAGCTGGCCGCGCAGGTCGACATGCCCTTTTTGCGCATAGGCGATGGTGGAGGATGCCGAGCCGAACAAGCCCTGCAGCTTGTTGGTGCCAAGTGCTTCCACCGGCGGGAAGCCGGCCAGCAACAGAACCGGCACGGTCACCATGCCACCACCGCCGGCAATGGAATCGATGAAGCCGGCAAGAAAGGCCGCCAAGGCAAGAATGGCCAGGAGGTGGAAAGTCAGTTCAGGCATGAGGATGTAACTCGCAGCGGATTGAGGCATAAAGCATCGAACAGTTCGGCGATAGCCGCCGCCGCAGCGATGCGCGTGCCGTCATATGCCTGGCCGAACCGAATAATGGGGATTGGAGCAAACCATGCCGCAGGGGCTTATCAATAAACTGATTTCCGTATTCAACGGTCAAACGGCAGTCGAGCGCGTTGCGGAAGATCCTGTCCTGACGGCTGAACTGCTGCTGCTTTTTCGCATGATCCTGGCCGATGGCGAGATCTCCGAAGCCGAACTCGAAACACTTCGCCGGATCTGCAAGGAGTCCTTCGGCATCGACGAAGCCGATCTGGACGATGTCGTCGATTATCTGCGGACCTATGGCTACGAGACCACGATTGCCCAATCCCTGGCAGTGTTCCGCCGCCTCGATCATGACCGCAAGCAGCTCCTTGCCCGCAACATGGCGGCTATCGCCAAAGCCGACCGGGCGCTTGGAAAGCAGGAAGTTCAGCTGCTCGCACGCGCGCTGAAATTGCTCGAGATCGAGCCGTCCGAGATCCTCAACGCGCCGCGTTGATACGGGCGGCTCTGGCAGCGAGCGCACGATCCAAATCAGGCGCGGCCGCTACCAAAGCTTTGGCCGCGTCGGATCGCGGATGGTCGAGGATCGCATGAGTTTCCCCTCGCTCTACGATCCTGCCTTCATGCATGACCATCACATCGTCTGTGATAGCCCGCGCCACCGTCAGGTCATGCGTGATGAAGAGATAAGCGACGCCGAGCCGTTCATTCAGCTCGGCGAAAAGATCCAGCACCTGCGCGCGGATCGACACGTCGAGCGCTGAAACCGGTTCGTCGGCGACGATCAGCTTGGGGCGGGTGATGACGGCGCGTGCGATCGACAGGCGCTGGCGCTGGCCGCCTGAAAACTCGTGCGGGTATTTGTCCATGTCGGCAGGCTTGAGGCCGACATCATCGAGCGCCTTTGACACCAGCGCCCGGCGTTCGTCCTGCGACGGCTTGGTTTGCAGAAGGTGCAGCGGCTCGGCCACCAATCGCTCTACGCGGTGGCGCGGGTTGAAGGAGCCGTAGGGGTCTTGGAACACCACTTGCATGTTTCGCCTGGCATCACGCAAGTCGGCATCCTTGCTTGTTTCCAGCCGATGGCCGTCAAAGGTGATGGAGCCAGAAGAGGGGCGATCCAGCGCCAGGATCATCCGCGCCAATGTGGACTTGCCGCAGCCAGACCGGCCGACAAGCGCGACGGATTGGCCGGGGTGCAGGGTGAAGGACACGTCATCGACGGCCCGAAACGGCTTTTCGCGAGAGAAGATGCCGGTGCGTCGTCCGGCATAGTCGCGGGTGATCGACTGGACGGCGAGGAGAGGCGGCAACGTTGCACCCCCCTCTGCCCTGCCGGGCATCTCCCCCTCATGGGGGGAGAAAGGCGACTGTATTGCTGCTGCTCTTACAGGGGACGTCTTTCTGATGTGCTCCTGATGGCTCGGTGCTCCAACGGGGCGCTGGACGTTTGATGAAGGTTCTCTCTCCCCCCTTGAGGGGGAGATGCCCGGCAGGGCAGAGGGGGGTATGCTGCGCCTGTTCACCGGCACATGCGCGGACGCCTCCGCCAGCTGCGCGGTATAAGGATGCGCCTTCGCCGCCAGCACCGCTGATGTCTCGCCGCTCTCAATCACCTCGCCGTGGCGCATGATGGTGATGCGGTCGGCCATCTCGGCCACGACAGCCAGATCGTGGCTGATGAGCAGCAGCCCCATGCCGCGTTCGTCGACCAAATCCTGCAGGAGGTCGAGGATCTGCTTTTGCAGCACGACGTCGAGCGCTGTGGTCGGCTCGTCCGCGACCAGCAGCTTCGGCTTCAGTGCGCAGGCAATGGCGATCACCACGCGCTGGCGTTGGCCGCCGGAGAGCTGGTGTGGATAACGCGTCAGCGGGAACTTGGCTTCAGGCAGGCCGACGCGGTCGAGCATCGCCGCCGCGCGGCTTTCGGCATCAGCTCGGCTCGCCTTGGTGTGCCAGCGGATGCCTTCCGCCACCTGTTCGCCGATCGTCTTCACCGGGTTCAGCGCCGTCATCGGCTCCTGGAACACCATGCCGATATCGTCGCCGCGCAGCGCCAACATCTCGGCTTCGGTGGCATGGAGGATGTCCTTGCCGTCGAAGGTGAGGCGCCCGCCGGTTTGAGCACCATGCGGAAGAAGCTGCATTAGGGTCAGCGCCGTCATCGACTTGCCGGAGCCAGACTCGCCCACGATCCCCATCACCTCGCCCTTTTCGAGCGAGAGATCGATGCCTCTCATGATCGGAAAATTGCCGATCGACAACGTCAGCTTTTCGATTTCCAGCAGGCTCAACGGACGCGCCTCAGCCGGGGATCAAGGATATCGCGCGCGCCGTCGCCGAGAAGATTGAGGCCGAGAACGGTGACCACGATGGCGAGGCCGGGGAAGATCGCCAGATGAGGTGCTGCCATCATGCGGGTTTGCGCATCAAACAGCATGCGGCCCCAGGACGGCATCGGCGGCTGCGTGCCGAGGCCGAGATAGGACAGGCCGGCTTCGGCCAGGATCCCGAGTGCGAACTGGATCGTGCCCTGCACCAAAAGCAGGCTGACGATGTTGGGCAGGATATGCTCGATCGTGATCAGCACCTTGCCTTTGCCTGACGCTCGCGCGGCCAGAATGAACTCGCGCGGCCAGATCGACAGCGCCCCGGCACGCGCCACCCGCGCAAAAACCGGAATGTTGAAGATGCCGATCGCGATGATCGCGTTCGTTGCGCCCGGACCGAAGATCGCGGTGATCATGATGGCCGACAGCAACGCCGGAAAGGCGAAAACGAGNNCACGTTGATCCGCATCAGCGCTTCGTCGATCCAGCCGCCGGTTGCCGCCGCATAACAGCCAAGCGGCACGCCGATCACGATGCCGATGCCGACGGCAAGGATCGCGACAGCGATGGAAGACCGCGCGCCGACCATGATCATCGACAGAATATCACGTCCGAAATGATCCGTGCCGAACCAGTGCTCCGCCGACACGCCCTTCATCTTGTTCAGCACGGACAAGTCGGTCGCCGAGTACGGCGTCCATACATAGGACAGCAGCGCCATGCCGGCGATG